>CATBLW010000153.1 GCA_949486985.1 Prochlorococcus marinus str. MIT 9215 | reverse complement strand
GCCACACGAGAAGCAAGGAGCCGTCATGGGCTCTCCTACCTAACCACCGTGATGCTTGGCCGAGCCATGAGTGCTGGCTTACTGCTAGCAAGCTCAATGAAGGTCAAGCATGGCAAAGTTAATTTGTCATTCAGATCAGACGGACCATTGAATGGCCTGATGGTTGATGCTGGCAGGGATGGCAGTGTTCGTGGCTACGTTGGCGCACCACAATTGGAACTCGATCCGGTTGAGAATGCAGATGGCCAAAAGGGATTTGATTTCACGACAGCAGCAGGAAAAGGTTATCTAAATGTAATCCGTGATAACGGCAAAGGAGAACCATTTACAAGCACAGTTGAGCTGATAAATGGAGCAATCGGTGAAGATGTTGCCTCATATCTGCTGCATTCCGAGCAAACCCCATCGGCTGTATTTGTGGGCGAAAGGATCAACAAAGATCAACTCGATTGCTGTGGAGGATTATTGGTGCAGGTCTTACCAAAGGCAGCGGAAGAACCCGCCTTGGTGGCACTGCTTGAGGAAAGATGCCGAGAAATCAGTTGCTTTAATAAGCAATTATTTAATTGTCAGAACAATCTGATGGCACTTCTTGAGGATGTATTTCCAGATCTCGATCCACTGCCTCTGAGTGATGGAACAGGCAAGCAAGCTGTTCAATTCCTATGCAATTGCTCAAGAGATCGAAGCCTTGCCGCACTTCAGACTCTTGGAGAAGCGGAAATACTGAACATGATCGAAGAAGATGGCAAAGCAGAATTAACCTGTCACTTCTGCAGCAATGTCTATTCGGCCAACAAAGAAGAATTAGAAAGCCTAGTCAACTTGATTAGAGCAAGCTCTTGATAGTTTGAATTAACATCTTCACTCTAAATGCGCAAACGTTCAACTCAAGAAACAATAATTGCTAGGTTCAATTCAAAAATAATGCACAAGTTCAACTAAAAAACAGTGCTCCCGCCCAAAGCAAGATAATTGCTGGCAACGCTTCGAGCTGATCATCAGCAAGAGGACTATCAAAACCCGACATTGCCGCAACAGCCTTGATCAAAAGACCACCCAAAATCAAGCCAGTTGCCAGTAAAACCACACTCCATCCGAGTGAAGACAATGCTCGACGACCGCGTCGCACTTGACTCAGAAAAACAGCAATTGTGGATAGGGCCAAAATCAACTCTGTGCTGCCTACAGGCGAAACAAGCACCAAAACAAGAGCGAGTGCGCCCAAAACCAATCGCAACATCAAGCTCTGTCCCTCAGGCAGAACAAGATCAGGCAACAATCCACGCACACCATCGTCATTGCTGGGTGTGTTGATGCTTCGAAGCTTTGTCAGCAACGCATTGGCCCCTCCATTGCGTCCTGCCGCTTCTAGCTTCAACTCTTCACGCTCAGAAGCACTAACAGCTTCATTGCTGACGTTCCCGAGCTGACGCTCCTTCAATCGTGCCATCAGCACAGCGTCATAGGAGGACTCGATACGGGCTTTGGCCTGAAGATCATCTCCAGATTCCGCGAGTCGCTCTTCCTTAGCCTTCTGCACCATTTCAAAGCTGGCACCGGCCTCAAGACCAAGGATGGAGTAGGGATCCTTGGATCCTGGATCCGAACTGGAGCCGACGCCCGTCGTCATGGCTATCAAATGAACTGTTCTGAGCGTATCGAGATCAGTTCAAAATAGGGGATCCCCGTGGCGATAACCAAGGCTGCACTCAAGATGATTGCGGCAACGAAGCGCCTCTGGCTTCGCCATCAATTGCCTGCTCTTCACCAATGGCATTTGCGGTGGCAGGTGATAGCCCTCAAGCATCTCGACATTTTTGCGCTTGTCGCGAAAACAGACATATTCAGTACCTCCATCCCGACAAGGGCGAAGCAGCCAGAGGTTGGCCATCAATACGGCGTTAGCTTTGACAAGATTCTGGCGAACTAAGGCAAGAAAACGCGAGCGCAGCGACTAATGATTGGCCTCAGCAAATCTAATCAGACTCATTAAAGGCTTATGGGTTCAACCCCACTAACAACAGGCGCAACCGTACTGACCTTCAAGTCCGGATGATCCTCTAGCAACTGATTCAGATTCCATTCGTTCTTAAACAACAACACTGGTCGATACCAGGCATCTTGAACTGTTTTGCAATTAAAAATCCTGCCAAGCTTCTCAAGAGCAGGCCAACCACCGATTACCCACCTTGCTACTTGAAACCCCATTGGTTCCAAGCGGGTATCAACTCCATATTCATGTTCAAGCCGATGCTGAACAACCTCCAACTGCAGCTGTCCAACAGCCGCAAGGATTGGATCGCGTTTGCTTTGATCCGTGTCATAAAGAATCTGAACAGCCCCCTCCTCTCTCAACTCATTGACACCTTTTCGGAAATTCTTGAATGCAGAAGGATTTGGATTACGCAGCCAACTAAATATTTCAGGGCTAAAGCATGGAATCCCCTCATACTCAACGCGAGAACCCTTATATAAGGTGTCGCCAATGGAGAACATACCTGGGTTGTTAAGCCCAATCACATCACCTGGGTAAGCATCATCAACAACAGCCCGCTCCTGACCAAACAATTTCTGTGGACGGGATAAACGTATTGCTTTTCCGGTTCGCGCTAAGCGAACAGTCATATCTTTTTCAAAGCGGCCACTACATACACGAACAAAGGCAACGCGGTCACGATGACGCGGATCCATGTTGGCTTGAAGTTTGAACACGAAGCCACTGAAATCTGGACGCAGCGGATTCACAGGACCCTCACTTGTCGAACGCGCGACAGGTCGTTGCGCCATCTCAAGAAAAGCGTCAAGGAAAGGCCGAACCCCAAAATTGGTCATCGCGGAACCAAAAAATACGGGTGTCATATCTCCGGAATGAACAAGTTCAAGGTCAAGTTCAGCGCCAACACCATCCAACAACTCAAGCTCCTCGATGGCCTGTTCCAGCAATTCGGGTTCGACCAGATCTTTTAGTTCAGGATCATCAAGAGAAAGTTTTTGCTCACTGGCCTGACGACCACGTTCAGCACGCGTAAACAAAATCACCTCTCGACTTCGACGATCAATCACGCCTCGAAACAGTTCACCGCTTCCAATCGGCCAATTGACAGCCCAAGGGATAAGACCCAACTCAGACTCAATTTCATCGAGCAAGGCCAACGGTTCACGGCCGGCCCGGTCCATCTTGTTGATGAAGGTAAAAATTGGAATATGCCGCATGCGGCATACCTCAAAAAGCTTGCGGGTTTGAGGCTCTAGCCCCTTGGCCGCATCCTCAAGCATCACCGCGTTATCAGCTGCCGCCAAGGTTCGATAGGTGTCCTCAGAAAAGTCCTGGTGGCCAGGGGTGTCGAGGAGATTAATCGTGGTATTGCTGTAATCGAACTGCAGCACCGTTGAGGTGATGGAAATACCCCGCTGCTTCTCCAACTCCATCCAGTCGGAGGTGACTTTCCTCTGCTCCCCTCGTGCCTTAACAGCCCCAGCTTGCTGAATAGCACCGCCATACAGAAGTAATTTCTCAGTCAGAGTGGTCTTACCGGCATCAGGGTGAGAAATAATCGCAAAATTCCGTCGCCTATCAATCGCTTCAGCGAGAGCGGCTTCAAAGCCCTCATCCATCTCTGCTTGAGAAGCCATATCAATCGGTGTTGTCGCGCTCATTGATTTCTATGGCTATCTCCAGCCTGCCAGTTTGTAGACACGTTTCATAGCCTTCCAGACACTTGAAGATAACGGTCCTCAATTTCGACAACCTTCAAATGGTCAAGACCTTCAAGCACAAGCTGTGCCCGAATCTCTTCAACAGTAAAAGCAGCGTGCAATGAGGCCAAATAGTCTTTAATCAAAACAGCCGGTGCATGAGGAAGGTGCTTCAGCTGAAGAGCAACCGCCTGCTCAGAGGTTGAAGGTCTTCGCAGATCGCGATGAAAAACCACAGCGCCTGGAGCGGCCAGGTTTTTGATGGCCATCCAAAGCTGATCAGGGTTATGAAGATGGTGAATCAGGCTGTTACTGACAATGAGATGAGCATTGGATGCCAACGCAAAAGCACTGCTGGCCATAGCAGAAAT
>CATBLW010000152.1 GCA_949486985.1 Prochlorococcus marinus str. MIT 9215 | reverse complement strand
TGCATGCAGGAGTAATTGAAGAGACAGTTCTCCCTGATCCTGCTGATGTTCGTGCTGCGATGACTCAGTTGGAGGCTCTTTTGGCTCTGTTGGAGAAGAAATCCTCCAGGAAGCCAAAGGCTGCCAAATAAGATACTTATTTTCAATTCTCTTTTTATATTGTTCCCGTATCTTTACTGCTGGAAGCAATCAAGTTTTTGGTCTGCCTTTATTCTAATCATTTATTTGTTGAACCGCTTTATTTGTCTTCCTGTTCGTTGATCCGGTAGGTATATGCTCTTTGTCTCGGTAAAGATGATTTTATGGTTTCGCCGCTAATTATTTTCTAGGCTCTTTGGTGTAGATATTATATGCATGCACCATTGCGAGATGTTCTGTTGCTTTTTGATTTTACTCATTGATTCTTAGCGTTGGACTTGGCGATTGTCTTGCTTCCTCTTCATAAGTACATCTTGACAGCTTTCGGCGATTTGTTTCTGCCTTGTTATTTTTTTGGTCAAAAAATAAGGGGGCGTTGTTGACGCTCCCCTCTTGGTTCTCTTTGTTTTTAAATGGCCTGGTTACTGCTTAAGCAGCTACGGCAGTTTTTGGATCGAGGGCACCTTTTTCGTAAAGAGCTGAGTAGTAATTGATGTCCCGCTGTTTGATTTTACTTGCATTGCCTGCGCACCAGAATTGCTGGTAACGATCGAGGCAAACCTGCTTCATGTACTTCCTTGCTGGCTTGTTGAAGTGGCGTGGATCAAAGTTGGCTGGATCTGCTGCAGAAGCTTCACGAACTGCTGCAGTGAATGCCAGACGGTTGTCGGTGTCGATATTCACCTTGCGTACGCCATTGCGAATACCTTCCTGAATTTCTTCAACAGGAACGCCATATGTTTCAGGAATAGCGCCGCCGTACTTGTTGATCATTTCCAACCATTCTTGAGGAACGGAAGACGAACCGTGCATCACCAAGTGAGTGTTGGGGATGGCTTTGTGGATTTCAGCGATGCGGCTGATGGCCAGCACTTCCCCAGTTGGTTTGCGGGTGAACTTGTAAGCACCATGGCTCGTGCCGATTGCGATGGCTAGAGCATCAACCTTGGTCTTCGCAACGAAATCTGCAGCTTCAGCTGGATCGGTTAGAAGCTGGCTGTGGTCAAGCTTGCCTTCAAAACCATGGCCATCTTCTGCTTCACCCATACCGGTTTCTAGGGAGCCCAGGCAACCAAGTTCTCCTTCCACGCTGACGCCGATCGCATGAGCAACATCAACGACTTGCTTTGTGACATCGACGTTGTATTCGTAGCTGGCTGGGGTTTTGGCATCAGCCTCGAGAGAGCCGTCCATCATCACGGAAGTGAATCCGTTGGCCGCTGCTCCAAAGCATGTTGAAGGGCTATTGCCGTGGTCCTGGTGCATCACCACTGGGATGTCCGGGTAGGTCTCGACCGCAGCGATGATCAGGTGACGCAGGAAAATCTCTCCCGCGTATGTGCGTGCACCTCGTGAGGCTTGCAGGATCACGGGGCTGTCGGTTTCGGCAGCGGCTTCCATGATTGATTGCACCTGCTCGAGGTTGTTCACATTGAAGGCAGGGATGCCATAGCCGTTTTCAGCAGCGTGATCGAGCAGCAGCCTTAGTGGAACGAGGGCCATCGAGGTCTCCGAAGTGTCATTTAGACCCAGTGCCTACTAAAAGTCCCGGGCCGGGGGCCCAGGAGTGTATAAGACGAAGGTAAGAAATGTCACCTACCCCAGCTGCATCAAATGCCTGGGGACGTGAATCTTCTCTAGATCTCTGTCCCCTCCGCTCTTGTTCGTGAACGGAGGGCAGGCCTCTTTTAGTAGGTATAGCCCGCTACAAATAGAGCTTCATCAGAAGAAGGCTGTGAACCGGCTACGTAATTGCCTTTTGATGCTTCTGAGTTGGCTTGAGCTCTAGCTAGCAATGCTTTCTGGCCTGCTGCAAGGTCGGTTCCGCGCCATGCCTTGAGACAGGAGTGTTGTAGTGCTCGCCCGTACGAGAAAGATACGTTCCACTTGGCCTTGCGTTCGATGCTGTTCATCAAATTGAGGTAGATGGATGCCGCCTCCTCGCTAAGTCCACCAGAGAGGAAAACGATTCCAGGAACGCTCGCGGGTACAGATCTTTCCATGGTTCGAATTGTCATCTCCGCCACTTGTTGTGGATCTGACTTTGTCGAGGATTCTGCGCCTGGAACAGTCATTGATGGCTTCAACAGCGTGCCTTCTAGGAGTACGCCATTGATCTGACAAGCGTGATAAACCTCTTTGATGACTTTTTCTTGAACAGCCGCAGTGCGTTCAATGTCATGGTCACCATCCATCAGAATTTCTGGCTCGATAATTGGTACGAGACCAGATTCCTGAACTGATCGCGCGTATCGCGCTAACCCCCAAGCGTTTTCTTTGATTGAGAGTTCAGATGGAGCACCATCATCTGTGATTTGAAGAACAGCACGCCATTTTGCGAAGCGAGCTCCTTGGGCGTAATAATCAGCGGCCCGTTCAACAAGACCGTCAAGGCCTGAGCAAAGCGTCTCCACGGCATTCGCGCCTGGGAGAGGACGTAGTCCTGTGTCAACTTTGATGCCCGGAAGGATGCCTAGTCCTTCAAGCTTTTTCACCATTGGTTCACCATCAAGGTGATTCTGAAAAAGTGTTTCTTCAAAAAGAATTGCACCGCTGATGAATTCACCAAGACCAGCAGATGTAAACAACATGCCTCTATAGGCCTTGCGGTTGTCTTCGGTATTTTCAACGTCGATGGAGCTAAGACGCTTACCCACTGTCTTGGTCGACTCATCAACAGCCAAAATTCCTTTACCTGGTTGAGCTAGCGCCTTGGCTGTTTTCTTCAGCTCTTCTGCGTAGTACTTCAGAGTCATTCTGTCTGTAAAAAAACCCTATAGATTTTGCAGTGTGTTCCCTGATTTCGTACAAAAGAAATCACTTGAGGCGGTATAAAAAAATACTAATGGCAGCGCTAATCGTTATAAATGCTTGGCGATTTATCTTGCTGGGATGAATCAATAGGCGGCGGCCTTCTCTAGGGCAGCATTTCGATGTCTAGCCTCTGCCCGGAATGGGCTGATTCTCTTAGCTTGTCGCAGACTTGTTGGCTTGCCCAACCTTCTGCAAGCCCTGGCACCATCGGGCTGCCGCTGCGGATGCTCTCAGCCCACCAGCTTTGCAGCCTTGCAACGGGAGCAATTCGACCGTCAATCCAAGTTTTTGAGAAGTCGAGATCGTCATCCGGAATGATGCTTTGAAAAGGCTCGCCTGCCTTGGCCGACCAGAGTTCAAAGCCATGTACATAGTCTTTTTGGTTGTCACTGCCAATCAGGAGTGTGCCTTCGCTGCCATAGATCTCTAGCCAGCAACCTCTTCCAAGCCTTGCAATAGCTGCCATGCTCAGCTGCACGGGAACAGTCTCGCCATTGGTATCAACCAACTCCAATTGAGCCAGGGTTACGTCTTCACTCGTCACTGGTCGTGATCCGCCACTCTCAGGGTCAGGACGCTCTCGAATTGACGTCGACAACATGGCGCTGACATTGCGCGTGGGACCGCATAGCCAATGCAACATGTCAATGGCATGAGTTCCAAGGGCACCAATCACTCCGCCGCCTTCTTCTTCCTGGGAATACCAATTCCAGGGTCTTTCAGCATTGGCTCTACTGCTCATCAACCAGTCGAGCTTCACCAGCCATGGTTTGCCTACGACTCCATTGGCAATCAGACGGGACGCCTGCATGAAGAGCGGCACGGCTCGATATTCGAAGTCGACAGCAACGCTGAGGCGGTTCTTTAAAGCCAGTCTTTGTAGATCCGCAACTTGATCAGCATGCAAGGCAACCGGCTTCTCAAGCAGCAAATGTTTGCCGGCTTCAAGAGCCTGGCGAGCGAGATCAAAGCGTGGTGCTGGTGGCGTCGCAATGATGACAGCCTCAACTTTTGGATCAGCTAGCAGGGCCGACCATTCTTGATGTCCTTGGAGTTGGTGGCTATGGCAGGCCTTCTCAAGCTTCTCTTTGCGGGGGTGCCAAAGCGCCACCGCTTCCAGATTTGGATTTGCCTTAAGGGCAGGAAGGTGGACGGCTTCGCCAAAGCCAAGACCTGCAATGGCTACGCCGATGGGTGTGTTGGCTGTCATTTAGGCAATCTCTGCGTTGCAGACTTCATCGATAACCGCATCAATGAGGCCATCGCCACTCGTTTGCACCCATTCTGAGCGCAAGCGTGGCAGTCCATTGACGGACGTATCTCTGAAGAGCCTTTGGCTGCAGTCGATTTGCATCACGTAAATTTTGCTGTTGTTGTTGTTTTCGCCTTCTTGGATTTTGGGGGCGAAACGGCTGAGCACGCTGATCAGGCCCTCTTTATTGCTGCGTAGGCTTCCCTTATCCCACCATTGTTGCCCGGCTTCAGTGGCTGGAACTTCATGCCAATCAACTGGACCCGCGAAAACTGCTCCACCGGGAAGAATGGCAAGAGGAGAGAACAGCGTGATCAACATCAACAATGTTGCCTGGCTAAAGCGATGCAACCAAAGGTTTCGTAATGAGCGGCTTGGCAATGATTTTCTTGGCACTGATCTTCTTGGCACTGATCTGCTTGGAAATGATCTGCTTGGCAATGCGCTCATCCTCCAGCCGCTTTGATTGGTTGGCTGCCATGGAGTCTTAAAAGGGAAGCCAGGGTGCTGCGTAGTTGGGTTCGCGGAACAATTTTGTCCACAAAACCATGATCTTGTAGGTATTCGGCCGTCTGGAAATTGTCTGGCAGTTTTTCTCGAAGAGTTTGCTCAATCACCCTGCGCCCGGCAAAGCCAATCAGTGCTTTCGGTTCTGCGAGGATCAGATCACCAAGCATGGCAAAACTGGCTGTAACACCACCGGTTGTTGGGTGGGTGAGCAAGGGGATATAGAGAAGCTCCGCTTCACGATGCCGTTCTAGGGCCCCGGAAATTTTTGCCATTTGCATCAGGCTGAGCATTCCTTCTTGCATGCGAGCACCGCCAGATGCACAAACGATCAGCAGCGGTAGTTGATTGGTGGTTGCATGCTCAACAAGTCTGGTGATTTTCTCGCCGACAACCGAACCCATTGAGCCGCCCATGAAACGGAAGTCCATGACGGCCAGTGCCAGAGGCATCTCTTCGACGCAGCAGGTTCCTGTGACGACGCCATCCTTCAGGCCCGTTGAGGCCTGACTTTCTCTGAGTCGATCGGCATAGGCTCGACGATCCTTGAAGCCGAGAGGATCTGTCGGGCTGAGATCTCGATCAAAACTCTTAAAGCTTCCAGGATCAACAATTAGATCGATTCGCTCTTTGCTGTCGATGCGCTGATGGTGGCCACAGTTACTGCAAACACTTGCATTGGCAAGCAGATCTTTGCGGTAAACCACCTGACTGCATTCCGGGCATTTGCCCCACAGTCCATCGCTTTCATCAGATTCCTGACTGACTTTGCCTACAAACTGACCTTTGCGACGATCAGCAAACCAGTCGAAAAGCGACACGGATATCAACCTTATTCACTCCATTAAAGACCCAACAGGCTCTGAAGTTCTTGCCACCACCATGCTGAACCGCAAAACCAAACGGCCCAAATTCCAGAAGCGATGAATGGTCCGAAGGGAAAAGCCTGTTTTGGTTGCAGGCGACCTGTCAGTCTCCCTGCCAATCCAACCAAAGCTCCACTAAATACGGCTAGCCAAATGGCCATCGAAATTCCTGATAGCCCAAGCCAGGCACCTCCCATGGCGGCGAGCTTTGCATCACCCAGGCCGAGAGCTGGTTGCCCAATCAGTTTCTCTGCAATTGCACTGAGGCCTTCCATGGCCAGCAACGCCGCAGCAGTAGCGAGCAGATGATCAAGCATCAGCGCCGACCCTTCTGCCCTGCCAAGGTGTGATGCGGCGATCAACGTTGTTAGTAGACCGCAAAGAACTCCAACTCTGCAGATGGGTTCTGGCAACACCATGTGGTCGAGGTCAATCAATACCAGGGGCAGTAGCAGGCTGATCAGTGTGACCCCGGCACAGATGCTGAACATTGCTGGCATCGCACCCATGTCTGTGGGGTTGGCCAGAGCTGCTGTTAGCCAGAGGCCTGCGCTGAGGGCTTCAACCGCTGGATAGCGAAACGGGATGGAAGCGTTGCAATCTCGGCAGTGACCGCCAAGTTGAAACCAACCAATAACCGGCAGGTTGTCGTGCCAGCGAACGTCTTTGCCACAACGTGTGCAATGACTGCCTGGCCATACCAATGATTCTTTGCGGGGCAGTCTCCAAGCGACAACATTGATGAAACTGCCAATGCAGGCTCCAGCTATCGCCAGGGTGATCAGGATCATCTGCGTTTCAAGGGATGGACTTGTTGCGTTCACGTGCTTGACGGGATCGAGCAGGACGTGATCTCAGTAAATCCAGGCTGATGTAATGCTCTTCAGGAAGAAGAATAGGTCGCTCAAAAACAACGCTTCCGCCACCATTCTGTTCGTTCAATACAACACCAGTTGGTTCAGGCCCATTGCTGTTGGAGGTGAGAAAGTTGAAATAAACTGACCTGGCTTCTTGAATCAGTTCGCGACTATTGACAAGATCCCACCGTGGCGAAGAGATGGCTTTGGAGGTTGCTCCTGCGATCACAAAGGAAGGGAAAGGAACAGAAATTGCGCTCACCTGATTACTCAGATGAGCGCATCATAGGAGTTGATGAGAAATTTTAATCAGTAATTCAGGAGACCTTCTTCTTCTCTTCGATCATGCGATGAATGATCGGGGTGAGAATCAATTCCATTGCAAAACCCATCTTGCCTCCATTGACCACAATGCTGGTTGGACTCGACATGAAGGATTCGTGGATCATGCTTAGGAGATATCTAAAATCAATTCCCCACTTCTCTCTTGCTCCCTTGCGGAAGTGAATGATTACGAAGCTTTCATCAGGTGTCGGGATGTTCCGGCAAATGAAGGGATTCGATGTATCAATTGTTGGAACTCGCTGGAAATTGATGTCCGTGCGGCTGAACTGTGGGCAGATGTGGTTGATGTAATCAGGCATTCTGCGCATGATTGTGTCAACAATGGCTTCTGCGGAATAACCACGTTCGGCGTTGTCGCGATGGATTTTCTGAATCCATTCAAGGTTTGTGATCGGCACCACGCCAACCAGAAGATCGGCAAAAGAGGCCACGTTGTAGCCCTCACCAACGACACCACCATGAAGACCCTCGTAGAAGAGCACATCAGTTCCCAGAGGGATTTCCTCCCAGGGTGTGAACTGACCAGGCGCTAGTGCCGTCCCGAGGCGGTTGTTGTGCTCCTCAGCTTCTTCAGTGCTGTGAAGGTAGTAACGCTTATTACCTGAACCTGTTTCTCCGTAGGTGCGGAACAGTTCTTCAAGCTTGTCGAAGAGGTTGGCTTCAGGGCCGAAGTGGGAGAAGTTCTCTCCTTTTGCCAAAGCTTCTGCCATGGCTTCCTTCATGGGCATCCGCTCGAAGCGGTGATAACTATCTCCCTCAACGACTGCAGGGGTGATGTTTTCACGAGCGAAGATGTGCTCGAAGGCTCGCTTCACCGTGCTGGTTCCGGCTCCTGAGGAACCAGTAACGGCTACAACCGGGTGACGCTTCGACATCGACGCTCGCAGGACAGGCCAAGAGATTTTGGCAGGTCGGCCGACAAAACCATCATTTTTGCAATATCAGAACCTTTTTTTTGAGGCTGCAGAGCCTTCAGAGCGCTTGCAGTAATTGCTCACCCATGGCTGAACATCCCAGTCGCTCACAGCCTTCGCTCATTAAATCTCCTGTGCGGAAGCCTGCCTGTAGAACGCGATCGACTGATTGTTCAAGTGCTGTTGCGGCATCGGTTTCCTTCAGCCCAATGCGCAGCATCATTGCTGCGGAGAGAACCATGGCCATGGGATTGGCCAGATCCTGACCAGCGATATCTGGAGCGGATCCATGCACAGGTTCGAATAGGCCAGGCCCTTCACTGCCTAGGGACGCCGAGGGGAGCATGCCAATGGAACCTGTGAGCATCGCGGCTTCGTCACTAAGAATGTCGCCGAAGAGGTTGCCGGTGAGCAGAACATCGAATTGACGTGGGTTGCGAACCAATTGCATGGCGGCATTGTCCACGTACATATGGCTCACCTCGACATCTGCATAGCTGCTGGCCATGGCGTCGACTCGGTCACGCCAGAGCTGACTGACATCAAGCACATTGGCTTTATCGATTGAACAAAGTTTTTTGCTGCGATTGCCGGCGAGCTCGAAAGCGACGCGAGCGATGCGGTCGATCTCAGTCGTGGAATAGGTCATGGTGTTGAATCCCCGCTCTTCGCCATCGGCCTCAATGCGGCCTTTCGGTTGCCCGAAATAAATTCCGCCAGTGAGTTCTCTTACCACCATGAGATCCACTCCCTCGATCACTTCAGATTTGAGACTGCTGGCATTAATCAGGGCCGGCAGGATCGTTACTGGTCTGAGGTTGGCGAACAGTTTTAGTCCTGCTCTTAATCCCAGCAGCCCCGTTTCAGGGCGTTGATCTCTTGGCAGAGCATCAAATCGAGGGTTGCCAATGGCTGCCAGCAACACAGCATCGCTATGGCGACAGGCTTCAAGAGTGCTTGTTGGTAATGGCGAACCGCTGGCATCAATGGCAGCCCCACCAAAATCTTGCTCATCAAAGATGAGTTGGAAATCATGGCGCTCAGCTACCACCTCAAGCAATCGCTTTGTAACAGCAGTGATCTCTGGACCGATGCCATCTCCTGGCAGCAGAACAACACGGTGCTGACGCATTGGTTAATCCGAAATAACTGGGTTGGCCTGAGAGGTTACTGAGAGGCTTCCCGTTTAAGTGAGCGCAATGATTTTGCCATGTCTGGAAGTTTGTTAAAGGCGGCTGAACAGCGCAGCCAGAGCCGGTTGGGAATCGCTGGATAGCCGCTGACCACTTCCCCAGCTGCGACTTCCCCGTGGATGCCGCTCTTTGAGCTGGCAATGGCGCGATCGCCAATGACAGCCCGATTGGCGACTCCTACTTGGCCGGCAAGGATGACGCCATCACCAAGTAGGGCACCGCCAGCGATACCGACTTGAGAAGCCAGAGCACAACCCTTGCCTGTTTTGACTCCATGGCCGATTTGAACAAGGTTGTCGATTTTTGTCCCTGCGCCAATGCGGGTCTCGCCCACCGAGGGGCGGTCGATGGTGGAGCCGCAGCCGACTTCAACTCCATCTTCAAGAATCACAAGGCCTGTTTGGGGCATCTTGCGCCAGCCGTTGGCTGTGGGTACGAAGCCAAATCCCTCTGAACCAACAACAGCATTGGAGTGCACAACGCATTGCAGGCCCAATCTTGAGCCAGGGTGAAGGACGGCATTGGCATGCAGTTCATTGGCTTCTCCAACCACCACATCGTTGTAGAGAACCACGCCAGGGTGGATCACACTCTGAGCACCGATTCGGCAGCCCTCGCCGATGAAGACGTGGGGACCGATTGAAACCCCATCACCGATCTGCACTTGATCTTCAATGACAGCTGTGGGGTGAATTCCTGGTTTGGGACGAGGGCGGGGATGAAGCAATTCAAGGGCTTCGGCAAAGGCAAGGCGGGGATCTTTGAGTACGGCCCAGGCCAGTCCTCTTTTCTCTGCCAGGGCCCGCAGATCGTCTTGAGCAGGCAGCAGCACGGCACCGGCATCAGTACGACTCAGCTCTGTTGTCAGTGAATTCCCCTTTTCCAGGAAGCTGAGTTGATTGGCTTTTGCCTGTTCAATTGAAGCGCCGCCAACAAGATCAGGATCGCCTGCTAGATGGTGGTCTTGCAGCCCAGAGCTTCCTTGTTGGAGCGTGTTGATCAGCTGGCTGAACTGCATGTCTAAAAGACTCTTGGGCGGGATCGTAGGTCTACTGAGCCGCTCAGTAGTTCTGTTCTTGACTGAGCACTAAAACATCGCGATGCACGACGACCGGTGAGTTGCCTGAGCTCAATGAAGTTTTTAGGGCTTGTTGGAGTTCATCGCTACTCAACGAACTGAGACCTCTTGCCAATTCTTTGCCATTGGGGTTGAGCAATCTCACTGGTTGGTTGGTTTCAAAATTTCCTTCCACTGCCTTGACTCCCACCATCAGTAGAGAGGCGCCGCGGTGCTGGAGTGCATCGCAAGCGCCTGCATCCAAATGAATTGTGCCTAGTGGCTTTAAGGCGTGCGCCAGCCAGCTTTTGCGGTTGCCTAGAGGCTGAGGATGGGGATGAAAAACTGTGCCGCCCCGTCCGCCTTTTAACAGTTCATCCAGCACTTTTGGATGACGGCCATCGGCTAAATGAACAGTGATGCCACCAGCTGTGGCAATTCGTGCTGCAGCAAGCTTCGTGCTCATGCCGCCGGTGCCCCATCTGCCTCCGTTTCCGGCATTGGCTTCAAGATTCTCCAATTCTCGTGGGTGGCGTACTTCTGTGATTGGTTGGGCCGATGAATCCCTGCGAGGGTCTGCGGAATAGAGGCGATCAACGTCGGTTAGCAGGATTAACTGATCGGCTCCAACGGCTGTTGCTACAAGTGCTGAAAGGGTGTCGTTGTCGCCGTAGCGCAATTCTTCTGGAGACAGAGTGTCGTTTTCATTGACGATCGGAATGACGCCCCAATCGAGCAGGCGTTGCAGGGTGCTGGAGGCATTGGCATATCGCGTTCTCGAGCCAAGATCAGAGCGGTTGAGGAGCACTTGGGCAACGGCATGGCCATGGCGCTCCATGGCTGCCGCGTATAGGGCCATGAGTTGTCCCTGGCCGATCGCTGCGGCGGCCTGAAGTGAAACAACATCAACTGGACGTTGTTTGAGGTCGAGACGGTGGCAACCAAGACCAACGGCACCACTCGTAACCAGAATGACTTTGTCGCCTCTTTTCAGGCTTGCGGCCAGGCAGGCGCTGTAGTTCTCAATGACTGCAGCTGTTGAGCATTCTTCGTTCCCTCTCAGCAGGCTGGTGCCAACTTTGACAACCCATAGGCTCATGGCTGACTGGCTCCCAGCCATGCCGCAAAACGTTTCTCTAGCTGCTGAACCCTGTCGTTATGGCAAGGGCTCCCATCGGCGCGTATCGGTCGAACCAGAACGGTGTAGAGCCCAAGACGATTGCCTGCCAACACATCGGTGAGTACTCGATCGCCAATCATGGCGATTTCTTTTGGCTTGAGTTGCAGTTGGTTCAAGACTTCGCGCAGAGCTCCTCTGCGTGGCTTGGCAGCGCCGCATGTGTAGGAGAGGCCAAGCTTTTCGGCCACAGCGCCTATCCGTTGCCTGGATGGGTTGTTGCTGAACAAGTGCAGTCGTAAGTGTTGCTGTGCTTGCTGGATCCAGATTGTTGCCGGTTCTGGCAAAAGGATCTCTCGTCCAGGTACAAGGGTTCGATCGACGTCAAGCATCAGAGCTTCGATGCCTTGGTCAAGCAAGTGCTGAATAGGAAGCTGGGGGAGGGAAAGACCAGGCTCCCAGTTGGGCTGAAGCCAGTGCTGGCCCATTAGTCAGTTAGCTCCCTCTCCTCGAGTTCAGCTTCGATACGCGGTTGAATGCGTTCGAACTCTTCGCCTTCAACAAGAGTTGCTTGGCCATCATCGATGCGGCCAAGAAATAGAAACGGTTCACAAGGGATATAGAGACCGTATTGCTGATCGTCAACGAGAAAATTAATTAGCTCGACATAATCTTCGAGGTCTTCAGATTCCTCATCTTCGAGCTCTTCAAGCTCCTCAAGGTCTTCGGGATCGGGGTCGTCAAGTTCCCCTGTCACGGTGAGGGTGACGGCGGATCTCACCAGGGTGAGGTCGTGTTCCTGAAGGACTACATCTGCAACTGAAAGGATCGGCTCACTATTGGCAACGGTGTCAATGGGCTCTGGATCGCTGTCTTTGTTGAAGCGAACGAGGCATACAGGCGTATCGACAGGTGTGAGTAGGGCGTATTCGTTTTCATCAAGAGGGATGAGTTGCTCGAGGCAACAGTGCAAAACCCTTCCTTCGTTGTCTTTGACGAGGATGGTTGGCACCTCTCCAGTCAAATTGGGACCCGAGGCAGTCATTGGTTATGACGATGACTTCAACAGGATCCACCATCACCGGCACCCTGGCTAATGACAGGGGCCTCCAAGTAGACCGGTTTCAGTTCTGGACCTTCCCGCAACCATTGCTCAAGTAATAGGGCAGCTGCCGCACTATCGAGTTGGCCGCTGCGATCGCCATGAAGGTTGTGACGCTCAGCTGCAGTCCAAGTGCTGCTGTGTTCATTCACCCATGCAAGCGGGAGCTGTAGAGCGCGAGCTAAGCGGATGCCATAGCGCTCACAATGGCGTGCTTGCTCTGTAAGTGAACCCGCTTCATCGAGTGGTAAGCCGACAACCAGTCCTTCCACCCTGCGACGAAGACAGTGCTCTTGCAACGTAAGAAGGTCGAGGTCGAAACGGCCTCGTTTGAGTGCTGGCAATGGTTTTACTGTGATACCGAGAGCATCACAGCCCGCCAAGCCGATGCGACGCTTGCCAACATCGAGGCTCAGCATCGACTTGGCTTGTGGCTTAGCTGTTGCTTTCAATGGTCTGCATTCAGAGGTCTGTTTTCAGGGGTTTGTTTTTAAGGGTTTGTTCTCATAGAGCAGGCAATTCATCAAAGCGTTTACTGAGTTTTCCTTGCTTGCGTTTCATGGTCTGCATTTCATGG
>CATBLW010000151.1 GCA_949486985.1 Prochlorococcus marinus str. MIT 9215 | reverse complement strand
TGCGCGAAAAGCACTATTTGCCAAGAAGAACAGAGATTCTTGATCTTGGTGGTGGACTTGAAGATATTGATTTGATTGCTAATGAGCGATCTGTGGTTCTGCTTACTGAGGCTGGCTATCTAAAGCGTATGCCTGTGAGTGAATTTGAGGCCACCAGTCGTGGTACGCGAGGCAAGGCAGGCACTCGCAGCAAGGGTGAGGAAGAGGTGAAACTATTTATTAGCTGCAACGACCATGACACGTTATTGCTCTTCAGTGATCGTGGAGTTTCCTACGCACTGCCTGCTTATCGTGTACCTCAGTGCAGCCGGGTTGCTAAGGGAACGCCGATTGTTCAGCTGTTGCCAATTCCTCGTGAAGAGGCAATTACTTCACTCTTATCCGTTACCTCATTTGATGAGGATACATATCTCCTGATGTTGACTCAAGGAGGCTTTATTAAGCGGACGCGTTTATCGGCTTTCAGCAATATTCGTTCCAATGGATTGATTGCTATCGGCTTGGAAGAAGGGGATTCACTCTCTTGGGTCCGGCTTGCTTTAGCGGGCGACAGCGTTCTGATTGGTTCCAAAGCTGGAATGACGATTCACTTCCGCCTTAGTGATGAGGAGCTTCGTCCATTGGGTCGGACTGCTAGGGGTGTGCGGTCGATGAATCTCAGAGGCGCGGATGCCCTCGTCAGCATGGATGTCTTGCCAATTGAGCTTGCTGATCAGGTTGACCAGAGCAGTGACGAGGAAGGTGAAGCTGAAGAATCAACCTCTGATAGCGCGACTGTCGAAGGCCCCTGGGTTTTGGTGGCTTCTGCTAGTGGCCTGGGTAAAAGGGTTCCCGTTACTCAGTTTCGCCTTCAGAAACGAGCCGGCATGGGTCTACGTGCCATCAAGTTCAGAAGAGAAGGGGATCAGTTGGTTGGCTTAAGGGTTTTGGGGGCTGGGGAGGAGCTTTTGCTAGTCAGCGAACGGGGTGTAATCGTGAGGACTAGCGCTGATCAAATTCCTCAACAGTCTCGCGCCGCTACTGGGGTTAAGCTCCAGCGCCTTGATTCAGGCGACCGTTTATCTGAGGTCGTGCTTGTTCCACCTGAAGATGAGGCTGTCGACGAGGCTGATGCTGATTCTGAATCCACTTCTGAATCCACTGCTGAGGCCAAGGCTGACTCCACTTCTGAATCCAAGGCTGACTCCACTGAGAACAGTAAAGATCAGGAGGCTTCCCCCAGCTGAGATTGACTACCTGCGCTGATGTACTCGTTTTGGGTGCCGGTCCGGCGGCTTTGTGTATAGCAGCCGAGCTGGTTGAGCAAGGTCTTGTCGTGAAGGCTTTGGCTTCTCATGCTCCTGAGCAGCCATGGCCAAACACCTACGGCATCTGGGCTGAGGAGCTTGAGTCTCTTGGTTTGGCCTCCTTGCTTGCTCAGCGTTGGACCAACACTGTTAGCTACTTCGGAGATGGCGTCGGAGACGATGGCATGGCGCCCATTAATCACAACTTTGATTACGGCCTTTTTGATCTTGCAGCGTTGCAGAAGACCCTGTTGGCACGTTGTGGTGACTTGATTTGGAACGTTGAGACTGCAGAAAAAATCAATGTCTTGGGAGCCCAGACAGAAGTCTTATGCCGTTCTGGGAATGCTTATCAAGCCAGAGTTGTGATCGATGCCAGTGGTCATCGCAGCCGATTCATTCGTCGCCCTGATCACGGTCCTGTTGCAGAGCAGGCCGCCTATGGCGTGGTGGGTCGCTTTAGTTCGCCACCAGTGGCTTCAGGCCAGTTTGTGTTGATGGATTTTCGGCCTAACCACCTCAGTAGAGAGGAACGCAAGCAGCCGCCAACCTTCCTCTATGCCATGGATCTAGGTGATGGCATCTTTTTTGTTGAAGAGACATCTCTTGCTTGTGCTCCTCCACTCACATCAACGAAGTTGAGGGAAAGGCTTTTGGCACGGCTTTCTAGCCGTGGTGTGGAGATTACGGAGGTGATCCATGAGGAACGCTGTTTGTTTCCGATGAATCTTCCTTTACCGGATCGACAACAACCTTTGCTGGCTTTTGGTGGAGCAGCGAGCATGGTTCATCCTGCATCGGGCTACATGGTTGGGGCTCTTTTAAGACGAGCACCTGCATTAGCCAGAGAGTTGGCTCGTTCTCTTGCTGTCGAGCCAGCTCTTGATTCGCAGGCGTTAGCGAAGAGGGGATGGCGGGTGCTTTGGACGCCTGGTCAGGTGCAGAGGCATCGGATTTTTCAATTTGGACTGAGTCGTTTGATGGGCTTCGATGAAGCTGAGCTGCGCCTTTTCTTTGCAACTTTCTTCAGCTTGCCTCAGCAGGATTGGACAGGATTTCTGGCCAATACATTGTCTCTTCCAAAATTGGTGAGGGCCATGATTCGGTTGTCCTTGATTTCCTCATGGGACATTCGGCGAGGCATGGCCTTGGGCTCAACTCACTTTTAGTTGTTCTGCTGAGCCCAGTCGGTGGCTTGAATCATTGGGAAGAGGTTGTCTTCAGATTCAATGGCATTGAGCCATTCTTCTGGTAGATCTTCGTTTTGATCGATGGCTTCCATCAAGCGCCAGAAACGCTTGAGGTGGCGATGGATTCGTTCCTTAGCCAGTTGGGTGGTGGTGCCAGCCCTCAAGATGAAGCTCCAATCGGATGATTGGGCCAGTAGAAGCTCACGCGCTGCCTGCTGAAGTAGGCGCAGATGCGAGGCCTGGGAGACCCCTCGGCTGCAGCGCTGAACCATCGATTGTGAGGCTTTGCTCCATTCAGGAACAATCCAGGCATTGCTTTCATTGAGCCAGTAGTCATGAAATCCGCCTTGCCCCCAGCTTGATGGGGAGGGTTCGCAAAGTTGGAGGTTTGGACTGGCGCTAAGCACATCCCTTAGTCGGGTGAAGGAAATGTCTTGTTGTTGAGCTTGGCGAAACAATTCAGCCAGAAATGTTGGACCTTCAAACCACCAGTGGCCAAAGAGCTCTGCATCGAATGGGGCCACCAGCAAAGGCTCGATATCCATTGCCGTTGATAGTTGGTCAAGTTGACGGCGGCGACCCTTGAGGAAGTGCTCGGCATGAACCTTTGTTTTTAAGCCTGCGATCTCGGGCTCGTAGATGGCTTTGGCATCCAGTGCGGCCTCTTGGTCGGTCACCCGATGCAGCTTTAGGCCTAGGGGGCGAGGTTCTTGAATTCCGAGTTCATGGAGCTGTTCTAAGGGCAGATCCCAGCCGAGATCTCTATGGAATTCTCGGTAGGAAGGATTGCCCGGATAGCCATCTTTTGCAGACCAAACAGGAAGGGTGGCGCCACTGTCGCGACCGAAGAAGGCGACGCCATTGCGACTACATATCGGCGCATAGACCCCATAACGTGGCCTGGGCTTGGCGTGAAGTAAGCCGTGCCCGTCCAAAACGGCATAGCGAAGCCCGGAATCGAGCATCCAGCGGTCAAGCCCTTCGTAGTAGGCACATTCAGGTAGCCAGATCCCTAAAGGATTTTCACCGAGCAACCGGCGGTGTTCACGAACGGCTGTTCGAAGTTGACCACGTACGGCTTCTGGGTGTTCTCGAAGCAATGGCAAATAGCCATGGGTGGCTCCGCAGGTGAGCAGATCGACAACGCCGCATTGTTGAAGTTGACGAAAAAGACCGAGGAGGTCGCCGTCGCAAGCCAGCCAATATTGCAGTTGGCTTTTGATGGTGTCGGCGAGGTGGTCTGCTGCTGCTCGGCGATCTTTGGGTGCATGCCGAAGGAGATCAAGCCTTACGGCCAGCCAGGATGGAAAGCGCTGCTTGAGTTCGGGTGCGGTGAGTAAGGAGAGAAGCGTTGGCGATAGGCCGATGGTGATGCGGGGACGCTGATTTGGAGCTGTCGCAGCCTCTTCAAGAACATGCAAAAGAGGCAGGTAGCACTCCATCAGTGCCTGAAAGAACCAGTCCTCTTCCAAAGAGCCGGCCTCGGCCGAGCGCACGTAAGGCAGATGTGCGTGCAATACGAGGGCGAGTTCGCCTTTTGCCAAGTTCCGAACTCAGGATGATCAAACTTAGAACGCTCTCATCCTGAGATGGTTGCTAAAGATGGCTCACAGAAGATTTGTCGCAGAAGAATATTTGTGATCTTCTACCTATCTGTTCTGTTGCGACAGGAGAAAGCCATCTTTCCCTTTTAAAGGTTGGGGTTGATTCTCAGCTTTTGTGCGCAGAGCTAATCCCTTTAGAATCAATCAACTTGTAATCGTTTCGACTAACTCCGTCGAGGGGGCTCTAATGGCCAAAGACCCAGGTCGCGTACTGATTTTCGACACCACCCTTAGGGATGGTGAACAATCGCCTGGGGCAAGCCTAAACCTCGAGGAAAAACTTGCTATCGCTCAGCAATTAGCCAGGCTTGGCGTTGATGTTATTGAGGCCGGCTTCCCCTTTGCTAGTCAGGGTGATTTTGCTGCTGTGCAGCGCATTGCCCAGCAAGTTGGAGGCAGTGAAGGCCCGATTATTTGCGGATTGGCGCGTGCGTCGCGTGCTGACATCAAGGCCTGTGCTGATGCTGTGGCACCCGCGCCTCGCAGGCGTATCCACACCTTCATTGCCACGAGCGATATCCACCTGGAACACAAGTTACGCAAGTCAAGAGCGGAGGTCTTGGCCATCGTTCCCGAGATGGTCGCCTATGCCCGTTCTCTTGTTGAGGATGTGGAATTCTCCTGTGAAGATGCTGCCCGTAGTGACCCTGAGTTCCTTTATGAAGTCATTGAGGCTGCCATTTCTGCAGGGGCCGGAACCATCAACATTCCCGATACTGTTGGCTACACAACGCCATCAGAATTTGGTGCCTTAGTTGCTGGCATTGATTCCCATGTGCCCAATATCAATGAGGCCGTGCTTTCTGTTCATGGCCACAACGATTTGGGTTTGGCTGTCGCCAATTTTCTAGAGGCTGTAAAAAGCGGAGCTAGGCAGCTGGAGTGCACGATCAATGGCATTGGAGAGAGAGCTGGAAATGCGGCTCTTGAGGAATTGGTTATGGCGCTCTATGTGAGGCGTCGTTATTTCAATCCTTTCTTTGGGCACGATGCCGATAGCCCCACGCCTCTGACAGCTGTGCGCACGGAGGAAATCACCAAGACTTCAAGATTGGTGTCCAATCTCACCGGAATGGTTGTCCAACCCAACAAGGCCATTGTTGGTGCCAATGCATTTGCCCATGAATCAGGCATTCATCAGGACGGTGTGCTTAAAAACCGCCTGACTTATGAAATCGTTGATGCCAGAACCGTTGGCCTGGCTGATAACCGCATATCTTTGGGCAAACTCAGTGGTCGTAGTGCCGTTAGGGCTCGACTAGAAGAACTCGGTTACGACCTCACTCGTGAGGACCTTGATGAGGCCTTCGCTCGCTTTAAGGATCTTGCTGATCGCAAGCGTGACATCACGGATCGAGATCTTGAGGCGATTGTCAGTGAACAGGTCCAGCAGCCTGAGGCCCGCTTTCATTTACGCCTGGTGCAGGTCAGTTGTGGTAGCAGCCTGAGGCCAACGGCAACTGTCACCCTTGCCGATGAGGATGGACAGGACCAGACCGCTGCTGCAGTGGGAACAGGTCCTGTTGATGCTGTTTGTAGGGCATTGAATCAGCTCGCTGGTGAACCCAATGAACTGATTGAGTTCTCGGTTAAGTCCGTGACAGAAGGGATTGATGCGATGGGGGAAGTCACGATTCGACTGCGCAGGGATGGCAAACTTTTTTCTGGCCATTCCGCCGACACTGATGTTGTCGTTGCGGCAGCTCAGGCGTTCGTCAATGCACTCAATCGACTTGTTGTTGGCTGTGATCGTCAGCCACTCAACCCTCAGCTGGATATGGTTCTGAATGAACCAAGGCCTGGTATCTAAATCTATGGAGCGTTTCTCCAGGTTGGAGATAAGCAGCAAAGGCTTAAGACATAGCTTGATTAATGGGCTCCAGTTAGTCCTGCTGATTGCTCTTGCCATCGTGGTGCTGGTGCCGCTGCTTTGGCTGGTTAGCACGTCTTTGAAGGGACCTGCTGAAGATATTTTTACGAGTCCTCCGAGTCTTCTTCCTGCAGAGCCGAGTTTGGCTGCCTATTGGAAGCTTTTTGCTGAGAACCCTTTAGGGACTTATCTACTCAATAGCACCGTGGTGAGTGCTTTAGCCGTGATGGCCAATTTGCTTTTTTGCTCGTTAGCTGCTTATCCATTGGCGCGAATGCGCTTTGCGGGAAGAGGTTTGGTTTTAGCGCTCGTTATTGCCACGATCCTCATCCCTTTTCAGGTGGTGATGATTCCCTTGTATCTATTAATGGTGCAGTTGGGGTTACGTAACACTCTGATGGCGTTAGTGATTCCTCAAGCCGCAACTGCCTTTGGTATTTATTTACTGCGTCAGAGCTTCCTCTCTATTCCCGTTGAACTGGAGGAGGCAGCACGTATCGATGGTTGTAGCCGTTTGGGTGAATGGTGGAATGTGATGATTCCATCGGCAAGGGCAGATCTGATCACTCTTGCCATGTTTGTTTTTATTGGTACTTGGAGTGATTTCTTATGGCCCTTGGTGATACTTGATGATCAAAGTCTTTATACCCTGCCGCTCGGTCTTCAGCAGCTTGCCAGTAGTTTTTCTCTTGATTGGAGAATTGTAGCTGCCGGATCTGTGGTATCAATCCTGCCTGTTTTGGTGCTTTTTGTTGTCTTGCAGCGATTTATTCTTCCAAGCGCCAGTGGTGATGCTGTCAAGGGTTGATGATTGGATTGCT
>CATBLW010000150.1 GCA_949486985.1 Prochlorococcus marinus str. MIT 9215 | reverse complement strand
TCCTGTCTGAGGAAGTGTCAGCCGCCTTGTTGTTGGGTCCAACGTGGCAAATAGTTTGTTCTCTGCGAGAACTTTGCTTTGTTCATCACGAGCACAGAGTGCATTGAGTAAGGAGGATTTTCCAGCATTCGTATAGCCCACAACTGCAACTTTGGGCAGTCTTTCCCGGCGACTACGAATTCTGGAGCGATGCTCTTGCAACTGTTTCACTTCTCTCTTTAAGCGTTCGATCCGTCGAGCAATGGCTCGGCGGTCTTTTTCAAGTTGGGTTTCTCCAGGCCCTCGCGTGCCAATGCCCCCGCCTTGGCGGGACAGGCTACGGCCGCGGCCTTTAAGCCTGGGCAGTCGGTAATGCAGCTGGGCGAGTTCCACTTGCAGGCGTCCTGCCGCACTGGCCGCCCGCTGGGCAAAGATGTCGAGGATCAGTTCGCTGCGATCCATCACAGGGCAGTCGAGCCAAGTCTCAAGGTTTCTGGCCTGCACAGGTGTGAGTTCTCGATCTGTAATCACAAGCGAGGCACCCTGACGGCGAACCTCCAAGGCTGTTTCTTGTAATTTTCCTGTTCCCCAAATGGTTTGGGGATTTGGAGATCCTTGTTTTTGTCGCGCCACCGCGACGGGCTGTGCACCAGCGCTGCGGACCAATCCCTCCAGCTCCGCCAGGTCTCTTTCACTGCGACTCCGGTCTGCTCCCGTAAGAGTGAGAAGTAAGACCCTTTCTTCTTGATGGTCTGCTGTCAGGGGGGCGGTAAGGGTTGGAGCCGTGGATTTGTGGATGGTTTGACAGAGCTTGTTTAAGTCGCTGGATTCGACCAGGCTCCAGCCACTGCTTTGCTCTGGATTGGGTTCCCAGAGGCTGGCGGATCGACTCCCTCCCCGGTTTTCTGATGGAGCAAAACGAAGCCAGGAGCTTGGGGCGAGATCGAGAGCAACGATGGAATCTTGTTTCTCGGGATGGAGATCCTCACCATGAATATGCAGAGGGCAACTGATCAATCGCCATCCACGGGTTTTGCGCCGTGGCGCATCAGGAAGCTGGGCAAGAAGTTGACCGGATTCCTCTAGAGGGCCAACCCAGAGCAGACGGCATAAACCACGCCCATCAAGAACCATGTGCAAGGGCTGCCGAAGATCGAGAACCAGTTCGGCAAGCCTTTCGAGACTGACTTGATCAGCGCCTCCTTGCTCAGGATGGCGGCGGTGACTGAGGCGTTCGAGCTGACGTTGTTGAGAAGGTCGCAATCCTTTGGTACGACCGGATAGGTGGGCCTGTTTCAATGGCCGAGCATCCAGGCCCCGGCTGATCGCAAGCCAAGCGACAGTCCAGGCAGTTTTGTTAGGTAGGTGATGCGGCGCATTTGGAAGGCAAGTGGCCCTGAGAGTGTGATGCCAAGCCCTGTGACTGTTGCTTCTCCTATCCCCAAGCTGAGCATTTCTCCGAGATCTTGAAATTCAAATGGTTCTGGATCTGCATCTCTCC
Organism: Prochlorococcus marinus str. MIT 9215; assembly: GCA_949486985.1. GTDB lineage: Bacteria > Cyanobacteriota > Cyanobacteriia > PCC-6307 > Cyanobiaceae > MIT-9215. The sequence continues at coordinate 3,478 of CATBLW010000150.1, read as the reverse complement.
TCAATGCCATCACTGTGGCTGCAGCGGCTTCTCCTTGTTGCAGAGCCACTTGAGCTGTGGCAGGCCAAGCGTGTTCATCGTTGTAACTGGCATCCCCAATGGCCAGCACATTCTTGATTCCGTTCACCTGTAGACAGGAATCGATTGGTATTCGCCCTTTCAAAAGAACAACATCCGGTTCCAGAGTTGGAATCACCGATTGAGTTCCCGCTGTCCAGATGATCCCGTTGTGCATCAGGTCGGAACTTGATGGTTGTTGTTGGTTTTGAAGTTCCAGTTGATCTGGTTTCACTGCGATGACTCGCGTTTGCAGGTGAACGTGGATACCAAGGCGTTTTAGAGCCTGTTCAGCCTGTTCTCTATTGAAAGCCTTGGCTTGAGGCAAGACTCTGTCTCCTTGTTCAACAAGGTGGAGCTCTGCAGCGCCTTCAAGGAGATCAGCCAGCTTGCAGATGAGCTCAACACCCGTTGCTCCTGCTCCGACAACCACAAGTGCCTGAGAGCGATTATTTGTGCTCTTGAGTTCTTTGATCTTGAGTTTTAAGGCTTCTACATCTTCAAAACGATGAAATCTCATGGCAATGTCACGAACGCCCTGAATGTTGAAATCAGTTGGTTCTGAACCTGTCCCTAATACCAGTTGGCTGTAATTCAGGCGAAGTCCAGAGCTTGTGAGCACTGTTTGCGTTGTGCTGTCGATACTTGCAACGCGATCGTCCAGCAAGGAAATGCCGCATTGGTTAAGCAGAGAGCTATAGGAAGGCGCAACTTCCCATGCCTGCAGTTCTCCGCTTAAAAGTTCGTAGAGCAGGGGCAGAAAGACGAACCTGCGGCGTGGTTCGATCAGCACAATTGGTGGGCGTGGCTGGCAGCGGCTGAGAGCGAGGGCAGTTGTTAGCCCCGCGAACCCGCCACCGACAATCACTACGGCACTGTCGTTTGAAGGGTTAGGGGCCATGGTTGAAGGGCCTGGGATGATGCTCGAACCTTAAACAAGCTTTCTGGAACGGTGGCATTGGAGGATGGAGGGATGAATAAAGGCCCCACGACAATGTCCACGCAGACAGGCCCTCTGAAAGGGGTGGAACTGGTCTCGGGTATCGAGCTGAATTTGGATGAAGCCAGGGATGAATTGGTAGAACTCCGCCCTCAGGAACGACTCGGATGGGCTTTGGAGAACTTTGGATCAGGTTTTGCGCTCACAACCAGCTTTGGTATTCAGTCGGCTGTTTTGCTGCATATGCTCAACGGCCTCCCCGGAGGCCATGATGTCTCTGTGATCTGGGTGGATACGGGTTACTTGCCTCCAGAGACCTATCTCTATGCCGATGAGCTCACGACTTTGCTGGAACTGGATTTAAGGGTGGCCCAGAGCCCCCTTTCTCCAGCACGGATGGAAGCGTTGCATGGCCGGCTCTGGGAGACAGGCTCTGTCAAGGATCTTGAGACTTATCACCGCATTCGCAAGGTAGAGCCTCTTGAGAGGAGTTTGATTGATTCGCAGGTGCGCTGCTGGGCGAGTGGAGTTCGTCGTGATCAAACCGACCATCGTCGATCGATGACTTGCTTGGATCCCATTCGGGGTCGCCTGTCGCTGAGGCCATTGCTCGATTGGACGCCTAAAGATGTTTTTTATTACATGCAGGAGAACCAGTTGCCTCAGCATCCACTTTTTGAAAAGGGTTATTCCACAGTTGGTGATTGGCATTCCAGCGCCCCTGATGGTGGAGTCACTTCTGGACGAGACACTCGTTTTGGTGGGCTGAAGCAGGAATGTGGTTTACATCTTCCCGATGTGATGGGTGAAGGTTTGATGGGCGAAGGTATCTGATCGCAGTGGCTACTAGGTGTTGTCTGTTGATTGGGAACAGCCGCTGGCATTGGGCTGAGCAGAAGGAAGGTGCATGGCATTTCTCCCATGCAGAACCTGATTTAGACAGACTTGAATCCCTTGGAGGTTCGCTTCTGGCATGGGCTGCTGTTGGTCCATTGCCATTGGTTGTGGAGCTGAATCCGATTAGGCAATTGGCTCTTAACCATGTGCCTTTGAACGCGCTCCCTCCTTGGCTTGGTATTGATCGCGCCTTGGGAGGCTGGGGAGCTTTGCGAAGAGCTCAAGATTCTGGAAAGGCTGGTCGTGGTCTATTGGTGGCGGATGCAGGGACTGTTTTGAGCTTGACTCGGGTCACAGGAGATGGCGATTTCGCCGGTGGACAGTTGGTGGCGGGCTTGAGGTTGCAGTTAGCCGCGATGGCTCATGGCACTAAAGATCTGAATGACCCAGGCGTAGGGCCGCTCGGTTGCGAACGATTCCCCGTCAAAACCTCCGAGGCGATGAGGCGAGGAGCCATTCAGGCGCTTTTAGGCATCCTTTTGGAAGCTCAACGTGAGACAAAACTGCCGATCTGGCTTTGTGGCGGCGATGCGCCTTTGTTAATGGAGGGCCTCAGAGAGAGGGGCTCTGAGGTTTTTTACTATCCAGATTTGGTGTTGGAGGGGATGGTGGATGCACAGGCTCGGATTAGTCGAGGCCAAGGTCTGTGAGAATTTGAGTGGCCATGGTTGCGGCCTTGACCTTCAAATAAATCAGCTCCAGGTTGCCCTCTGGATCGATCACAAAGGTATGGCGCATCATGCCCATGTATTCACGGCCCATGAATTTTTTGAGTCCATAGCTTTCGTAAGAGCTAGCCACTGGGCAAGGCTCGCTATCGGTGAGCAGGGTGAAAGGAAGCTGATGCTTATCGATGAATTTCGCGTGAGATTGAGCACCGTCTTTGCTAATTCCAAGCACCTGAATATCTTGCGATTGGAAGGCTTCCCAGAGATCTCTGAAATTGCAGGCTTCCTTTGTGCAGCCTGGTGTGTCGTCCTTCGGATAGAAGTAGATCACCACGCGTTGGCCGCGAAGCGATGAAAGTTGTATTGGTTCACCAGCCTGATTGGGGAGGGTGAAATCTGGTGCTGGATCGCCAATCTTCAGAGCCATTGCTACCGCGTAGATGCAATGACCGAAGCGTAATAGTGCTTTGGTTGTTTCCGACGCAAGCGCCTGTTTTGCCGATCAGCAACATTGAGCAGTCTTGGGCCTCGGACTTGTCGCCAAGGCGGTCAAGGCAGTTTCGACACTCGCGTGGTTATGTAAGGCATGCTTTGGCGGGTCTTTGGAACATCCCAGCCCTAGACATTCCGCTGCAGGCCCCACCGGGAAAGCCTCCGGAATTACCGCAAGGCTGGGGATTTATCAGTTTTAGCCATTGCCAAGATGCATTGATGGTGGGCTGGGCTTCGCAGCCGATTGGTGTGGACTTAGAGCGTGCTGATCGACAGTTTGCCGCTGATTTGCTGGCCAAGCGTTATTTCAGTCCTGCGGAGCAGGAAGCAATTTCTTGTTTGACAGGTGAGCGAAGACGGGCCGTTGTTTTGGAGAATTGGCTGATCAAGGAAGCCGCAATTAAATGGCAACGTGGCAGCTTGG
>CATBLW010000149.1 GCA_949486985.1 Prochlorococcus marinus str. MIT 9215 | reverse complement strand
GCTGTATGTCAATAGCTACCGCAGCCGCAGTATCTCCCACGAGGAAGTGGCCAACAGGATTCTTGATGATCTTGTTGAGGCCTGTGATCCGACTTGGATGCAATTGGAAGCTGATTTCAATCCCCGAGGCAATGTGCATACGCTGGTTCGCGTTAGCCATGGCAAGCGTCAGCCTTGCTGAGCGCGCGCTCTGCTGGGGATCGCCTCCAGGAGATTTGGTATTTCATTGGCGAAGCCTGCCAAGTTGCGGTTGCAGAGTCCGCCAACGTGTAAACAGCTGGCCTCTTTGTCGGCGACAGCCCATAGTTGCCTGGTCGCAATTGTGCTGAGAGCGCCACCAATCAAGGTGACCCCGAAACCTAGATACACGAGTGGAACGCCAGGATCACGCTTGAGCAAAAGACCACTGGCGGGTAGGACATCCACCACTTGTATCGGCAGTCCTTTGACCTCAATGGCCGGCCCCCCGGGACGCAGGCTCGCAAGTTGCTCGCCGTTGCCATCAAACGCTTGTACAGGCCCGGTTTCATTGGAAAGGCTCAACAGGATGGGCTCGCTGCCATCGGGCCGGGTGGGGATCACGATCCCCCAGATTTGTTCGCCCAGTTCTGGGAAACTTCGCAGAGGCAGCTGTAATTTTGGGCTGCGGCCGAGCTTGAGCGTGATCGCGACTAGAGACCAGTCGGCTTGATAGATGGTCATGCCGTGAAAGCGCAGCGGATGGTTCACGCTGATTTCATGGAGGCTGCTACTTGTCTGACCTGATTCAAGAAGCTTGAGCTGTGATCGGAACTGTTCGGGGCGGCCTGCTGGATCACGTTCAATGCCAAAGCTTTCCAAGGAAAGAGTTATTTCGTTGACTCCATCACGGTTGAGGAGTTCAAGTGATCGCCCTGGAGCGAGGAATTGTTCCAATCGGTGACCCGCTAGAGCTCCCCAGACAGCGCCAATCATGAGAACCACCAGGCCAACATGAACCAGTAACGGCCCGACGCGGCCGATGACACCTCGACGTGCGGCAAGCCTTTCTTGTTGCTGTTGAACTTGCCAGCCTTGTTGCTTGAGATAGCTAGCCAGATGGTCGAGATCTTCGGATTCGGGGTCGCTCGGAATGGTCTCAGCGAGAGCGAGTTTGCTTAGTTGACGCGGTTCGCGGTAATCGATCCAACGCAGGGCCGCTTGCAAGGCAGGCCATTGCCTTCGCCAGCTGCAGACCATGAGAGCGAGTCCTAGCCAGGCCAGCAGCGCCAGAAACCAGCTGCTGGTGTACACATGATCCAGTTGCAGTTGCAGCACCATTGGCCCATGCATGAAACCCAGCCAGGGCTTGTCGCTATAGATCTCTAGATAGCGGCTGCTGGGTTCACCCTGCGGAATGCTTGTGCCCAGGCCACTCGCGATGGCGATGACCAATAGCAGAACAATGGCCACGCGGAGGTCGGATATCCCGGCAATGAAGCGCCGAAAAATCATCATGATCAGCTCCAGCGGGCCATCAAGCTCAGCACCCCTGTGGCGAGCAGCACGGCTCCACTTAGGGGCGGAATCCAACGACTTATTGGACGCAGAGCCAAGAGTTTTGGGACGCTGGCTGCTGCACTACCTGCAAGCAGAAGCGGTAGAACCTGCCCGATGCCAAAGCAGGCCAAAAGAATGACACCGAGAAGAGGTTGACCGCTTTGGGCGATCCAGCCAAGCAAGACGGCAAGAACAGGCGTGGTGCACGGTGAAGCGGCCAAGCCAAAGGCGAGGCCAGCCGCAACGGGTGCGAGTGGAGCGGGGACACGTTTCTTCCAAGCTTCTGGATTGGGCCCTGCAGGCAGGGGGATCTTGATCAGGCCGAGCAGATTGAGCCCCATCACCACGGCCAGTAAGGCCACCAGAGTTGGCACGAAGGCAGGGACTTGACCATAGATTTGGCCGACCAAGCCACTGAGGCTGCCAAGCACGACAAGGGAGCCGACAATGCCACTGCAGAACGCCAGGCTTCGGCGCCAGGGGGCTTGTTGATCGTCAAACCCAGCGAGATAAGCGAGGGTGACAGGCAATAGAGAAAGAGAGCAGGGCCCAAGGCTTGTCAACACACCAGCCGCAAGCACGATGGCCAAGGTGAGTGGCCCTGGATGTCCTAGGCCATGCGTAATCAGCTGCTCGCTGCTGCGGGCCAGATCGGAGAGAGCCAGGTCCAAGGCAGGGATGGGCTTTGCCGGCGAAGCCGGATTAAAAGCAGGTCATTACCCTATCGACTGACGTCGCTGACGTCCCGATCGTTGGCCCACCAGACCTGTTGATTCGAGCGAGCAACGGATCAACAGGCCAGCAATAAATAGGCTGGAAAGGAGTGAATTGCCCCCATAGCTGATCATTGGCAACGGCAAGCCAGTGGTGGGGATGGAGCCAGAGGCCACGGCGACATTAAGGATGGCCTGACCAACAAGAATCGTCGTACAACCGATTGCAACCAGTCTTGATTGGTTGGTTTGGCATTGCAGAGCTACTCGCAGACCAAGGAATGCCACCAACATCAGGAACAGCAGCAACATCAAGGAGCCCACAAAACCGAATTCTTCGGCAAACACTGCGTAGATGAAATCTGTGCTTTGAATGGGTAGGTATTGAAGTTTCTGGGTGGAGAGGCCAAAGCCTTCTCCTAACAATCCACCAGAGCCAATGGCGAGAAGGCTTTGCACGAGCTGGTACCCACTTCCTTGTGGGTCCTGCCAGGGGTCTAGGAATGAAACCACGCGCATGCGTTGATATTCATTGATCAAAATGCTTGCTGTTCCGAGAAGTCCACCAGCCATGGCTGTAGAGATCAGGCTGCGCAGCCTCACTCCCGCTGCCAGTGCCATCAGCCAAAGCAAAATGCCGGTTAATGCTGCAGTACTGAGATTGGGCTGTTTAAGGATCAGCAGCAGCAGAGCCCCAAAGCTGCTCAACCAGAGAAATTTTTGATCTGTGCTGATTCGGTGCCAGTGAGCAAAAAGATTGGCGGCTTGGAGCACAACAAATGGTTTGACCAGTTCCGAGGGCTGTATTTGCAATGGACCGATGACCAGCCAGCGGCTGGCACCATTCACTGTGCTTCCAATCACCAGGGTTGCTGCGACAAGCATGCAGCCAATCAAGAGGCCTGGTCCTGCAAGCTTTAGCCAGCGGCGGAGATTGGTGGAAAGGGCAAGCCCCATCAGGCTCCAACTCGCGGCCATCCAGACCAATTGCCGCTTGATGTAATAGCCACCATCCCCCATTTCACGAGTGGCCACCCACCAACTGGCGGAGCCGAGGACCAACAGTCCAGCGAGGCACCAAATGGCGGTCATGCTCAGCAAAAGGCGTGCTTCTGCAGGCCAATACGCCCATGGCAGTGGCAGACGCTGTTGCCAGAAGGGCAGCTCCTTGCTCACAGCATCACGGTGCATCCGCGATGCTCCTTGCCGTTGATCCTGGCTCCGGTGCGTGACTACGGAGGAACTGCTCAAGAGGAAACATGTAGAGCGATTTGTTCTATTGAGCCGTTAATTAGTCATTTTGCCAAGCCGCTTTGACAATAAAAAACCCGGTTATGAACCGGGTTGAGCAGAAGAGCTTCGTGAATGTTTGGAAGTTCTCTGAGCTTTAGTTGCCGACATTCGTATGGGTAGGCCCACAACACAATTCAACTTTAAGAATCCGTCCTCCTTGTTTCATGATCCGCTGTTGTTCAGCGAACCAACTTTCAAAGGGGACCCATTTGGTGAAGTAGGTGTTCTGCAGCTCACGCTGACTTCTCACCTTCTCAGGACTTGGGATGCAGGCAGTGACTTTGAAAAGGCGCATACGAACGAAAAAAATGGCGTTCAGTCAAGTCAGACTTGCTAGCTGGTTAATCAGTTGCCGAGGCCAGAACAGATGTAGTCCAGATAGACAGCCATTTCGCTACCAGCGTCAGGACCCACGATGGATGCAGTTACTTCCTTCATGGCCTGCACAGCTTGAACTGTGTTGCCAATGGGTACGCCCAGGGAGTTGTAGGTTTCCTTGAGACCGTTAAGAACACGCTCATCAAGAATTGAGGTGTTGCCAGCCAACATTGCGTAGGTGGCGTAACGGAGGAAGTAATCCATGTCGCGGATGCAGGCTGCATAGCGACGAGTGGTATACATGTTCCCGCCAGGACGGGTGCTGTCCGAATACAGAAGAGACTTGGCAATCGCGTCTCTAATGATTGCGGTGGCGTTGGCACTGATTGTTGCAGCGGCTCGAACGCGTAGTTCGCCGCTGGCGAAATACTGCTCGAGACTGTTCATCGAGCCTTCGTCCAGGTATAGACCCTGGACGTCAGACTGATTGATGACGTTGGTGATGGCGTCTTGCATGGATCCGTGAGGGGGGCGTGAAGTCGGGTATTGGCTCGGGGTTCAGGCGAGAGCGCCCACCACGTAGTCGAAGTAGAAGCCGGCTTCTTCAGCGTCGGAGCCTGTTAACAGGCCCATCGCGACGGTTTTCATCTCACGGATGGATTCCGCCAAGGCTTCTAGAGGGGTGCCTAGTGAGCGATAAAGCTCTCGTGCACCGATCACGCCGATCTCTTCAATCGGAGTTATGTCACCGGCAACGACGCCGTAGGTAACCAGGCGAAGGTAGTAGTCCATGTCACGAAGACATGTGGCTGTCATCTCTTCGCCGTAGGCATTGCCTCCGGGAGAAATGACGTCGGGACGTTTTTGGAAAAGCTGACCACCTGCCTGCTTGACAATGCGCTCTCGGCTTTCGCTCAAAACCTGTGCAACACGTAATCGGCGTTGTCCGCCGGTCACAAAGGCTTTGATCTGGTCGAGTTCGCCAGGGCTTAAATAGCGGGCTTCGGCGTCCGCGTTGATGATCGAGTTGGAGACGATGCTCATGCAGTTCTGCCTCGAAACAAGCGGCCGCCCGTAGGAGGCCGGTATCCGGTGAGTAGTGAATGTTTGATCCCAATTTCAGGGATCTCCCCAAAGGTTATAGGCCTGAGGGGTGACATCGATGATTGGCCCGGGAAAATGTCAACTGCTGTTGCTTTTCTCGGAGTCGATCGGTGTCGGTGAGGTCGCATGAACGACCACCGAATCATTCTGTGGCAACCCTTGAGCCACTCGGCTTCTCAGTAACAGTTCTTCATGCCTGGTTGTAATTGAAAACCCTTTCGCAGCAATAGGTCTGCCCCGCTTTTGTTCAGGAAAGTTGACTGGCAAATCGTAGGTTTTGAATCCATAAAGAAAATTCAAGTCACAGAAATCATCACCGCGACATTGGTTGTATTTCTTATCAACAGAAAACGAAAATATTGCGTGTGAAACTTAAAAGAAATCTATGAACTGCAGTTGTTCAAACAGCGTCCATCCTGAGCTGTAGACAGGCTTGTTTTAGATAGCCTCTCCTGGCGGTGGATTTAACCCTGCGTTGCCGCGGTAAAGGGCTGCTGTTCGCTGAGCTGTTGACTGTCGCGAACCAGGCTGGCTTTCCATGCCATCAATAGTTGGCACCGTATCGACTGCTTCTTGCTTGAGCTCGGCTCGCAGGTTGATCATTCCCTTGACGGCCGCAGGTTGTCCGCTCAGGGCTCGGGTGGTAATGAATTGAAGGACCTCGTTGGTCGTTGCTGCTCTTCCCAGTAGTGCGAGTGCCGCAGCGGAGGCCGCCCGCAAAGGAGCCATGGAAGAGAGGCGCTGCTGGAATAAATCACTTAGAGCAACCTGCTCAACAAAGCCAGCGAGATCAATCTGGCAGTCTCGTAATTTTGATTCAGCTGTGATTAGACGCTCGGCGTCTAAAGGCAACCTGTTCAGAAGTTGTCGGTACGTGGCATCAATAACTTGGATGAGTTCTGATTCCGTTGATGGCTGGATCAGGATTTGTGGGGTTGGTAACCCGCTGCGAAGCCTGAAACCATTGGCATCATTGGTCTTGAGGGCATTGGAGATCAGGTCATTGGGATTTTTCCCCTGTCTGGTCGCCGTTGCCGATGGACTGCTGGCAGTCGTGGCGTCTGAGACGTAGCTGACTTTTGCTTTCCAGGCAGGAGCACGGAAGCTTTTCGCCCCATCTGGCAATTCTGTTGCAATTTCGTTGGTTGTTGTCTTGGGAGGCTTGGTTGTTGTTGCAGGTCGGGAGGCTTGGGCAAGACTTGCCCAACGTGCTGGTGGTGGGGTGTCGCTGATTTCGGCTTTCCAGGCGCCTCTCATCGCTTGAGAAGAAGGTTTGCCGAGATTTCGCTTGATTACATCACCCGAAAGGCGTAGATCTTCAATTGCTGGTGGGTTGGGGCGTCTTGTTGGTGCGATACCAGCAATCAAGGCTGATTCTTCAAGATTCAGTGGACGGCATAGAGCGGGGGCACGCCTGGCGCTTAGATCCGTTGGCGTGATGAAACGCTCATAAGGAACAGTGCTCTCACCAAAGCATTCGTTGTATTCCTTGCCATTCACCAACGCATCAACAACGCCGTAGAAGCCATGCCTTGCGGCAGTATCAAAGAGGGCATCGATTTCCCAGCGGCCGAAGGTTGGTCTGCCGAGGAGATGGCGATGCATGACTTCGATCGCCTTAACGACATAGAGACCACTCCAATAGCGACTTCTAAAGGCGTTGGAGCTTGCGACCTGACGCACGAACTCGCGCAAATTGATATCACCGTTCTCAAGACGGGCTTCTGCTGAAGAGAGTCGTTCTCCTTCGTAACCACTGTTGCCAATCAGCTGCACATAGACCGCCTTGATCACGGCTTGGGTGCTGGATTCGGTGTTGCGTAAATTCGCTTTTCCACCTCGTTTTGGAATGGAGGATCCGCCTGTGGCGATCTGCTCCAATTTGATGACCTTGGGACCTACTCGCCTTGGCAGGCTTTCGCGGAAATCAGGACTGGCCATTTGTCCTGGTGAGGCCATGCCATTGCCAACAAGGATGCGGCGGCTGTCATAGCTGAAAGGCGCTGGGCGGGTGGCAACAGATGCGGTGCCTGAAGGGAAGATGGCGCCATATTGCAGCCCTATCGGGTCGTTCCCTCCTCCATAGACGTGTTGATCACCAAAGGGTTGGCGATAGCTGGCGTAGAGAGTGATGTATTGAGGCGAGCCTTCAAATGGCGCACTAAAGCGGAAGAGTTTTCTGTTGGATCCCCAACCGGCACTCTCTTGGGCTTCTTCCCCAAGATCACGTAGGTATGGAACTGTCTCTTCTCCGAAGACCTGGGCGTACTCCATCGAGTTCACCAGCTCATCAACGAGACCATTGAGGCCTTGTTCGCTAACGATTGAGAAGGCTTTGCGGAATTCTTCAATTGAGCTGATGCCCCTTCCTAGGAAGTGGCGATACGCCAGTTCAACAACTCGGCTGTTCACAAAACGACCGTAAAACTGCTGGCGATACTCTTTGCTATGGCCAAGCGAGCGGATGAACTCGCGCATTGAAATCTGACCCTGGGAAACCTGTGTGACTTCAACAGGGCAGGGATTCTGCGAATAGCCCTTGGCGATATCGCGTTCGAAGATTTGACGGTATGTCGCACGAATAACTTCTGCTTTCTCGGCTCCGGTCATCCCCGGGCGCATGATGAAACGCTGTGCACCCTCTGCCGCAAGTGCATAGATCGCAGGCAGTTGAAGTCCTTGTTGGACAGCACTACCGAGTCTTTGACGACTGCTGGGGGTTGGGATTGCCAACTCCTCGAGCAGAACGTTGAAGCAATCAATGGTGAGGCGTCTGGCTTCAGGGCGATCTTTCAGGAGCTCGGCAGACGCTGCTCTCATCTCTTGGAGGGCAACGTTTGCTGCTGCTAGTGAGCAGCCTTTTTCCAGTAGATCTCTAAGACTGCGTGTATTGACAGCGAGAATGCTTGGGTCTCCTGCAACTAAGGCGTAGCCGACATAGCGGAGGAACCAGCCCAGATCTCGGACTGACTTGCGCATCCTCTCCGGGCCATAGCGCGTGACGCTGATGGGTGAGAACCCTGTTGGGATAACGACTCTTATATCTGTATCACTGGCAACACCTGCAAGGAGTCGGGTGAATACGTTGCCAGTTGTATCGGCAGCAGTCGTGCCTGCGTATGTCCGGATGGAGTCGGAGAAGGCCTGTTGGTCGCTTTCCAAAACGACTGCGCTTCTACTCCTTAATTCATCCCCTGTGCTGAGCGGGGCGTCAAGGAATGAAAGCGGCGTACCGCCAGAGAAAATGCGATTTGCTGCTCGACCGACAATGGCATCAGCATTGGCGGCGAGGAAGCGAGCCGCGTCAATGCGATCTTGCCCGCTTTTGAAGAAGGTCGTGAGGGTATCGAGTTCTCCGCCATCGGGGAAACGATCCTGCTGTTCAGCCTGCCTGACACTCGAGAGCGGCAAGGTGTCATAGAGCTGTGGAGAAACCCTTGGGCTGCCGCTGCTTGCGGTCACGGTCATGGACAAGATCGTGCCTGGCTCATAAAGACTACGGCTGGCCGTGCGTTCATAAACGACGACATGAACAAATGTTTGCAGCATGTAGTGCTGATTCTTTCCATGGGCCTGTCGGCCATGAAATGCTCGCCAGGTTGACGCTTGCTTATTGATGTCATCCGTTGCCAAGCCGAGCGACGCGGCAACCCCTGTTGTCAGCGCCTTTTATGACCGCTTCCCCTATCCAGGAGATCCATTGCAAGACGGACCACCGCCTGGATACAACTGGCGCTGGTGTGTGGATACGGCCTATGCCAGTTGCACAGGAGCTGTGCTGCCCAAGCGCCCTAATGAAGACCAACTAAGGATTCTTGATGCTGGATGTGGCACAGGGGTTAGCACTGATTATTTGGCTCACCTGAATCCAGGTGCAGAGATTCTTGGGGTGGATATTTCTCCCGGCACTCTTGAGGTTGCGCGTGAGCGATTGCAACGTTCTGGTGGTCATGATCAGGCTCAGGTTCGCCTCGAAAACCGCAGCCTGCTTGAGCTGGATGGGGAGCAACCGTTCGACTACATCAATTCAGTGGGTGTTCTTCACCATCTGCGGCAGCCAGTGGCTGGGCTCAAGGCTTTGGCATCGCTTCTTAAGCCTGGAGCTCTGCTGCATCTTTTCTTATATGCAGATGGCGGACGTTGGGAGATTCATCGTTGCCAACGGGCGCTAACGCTGATGGGGGTTGGTATGGATGATCAGGGTTTAAAGCTTGGGCGTCAGTTGTTTGCTGATCTGCCTGAATCCAACCGCTTGCGCCGCAATCATGAACAGCGATGGGCGATCGATTGTGCCGCAGATGCGAATTTTGCGGATATGTATCTCCATCCTCAGGAAACGAGTTACACGCTTGCGAGCTTGTTCGAGTTTGTGGCCGCAGCTGATCTTGAGTTTGTAGGTTTCTCCAATCCCCAGATGTGGGATCCGGCCAGGTTGTTGAAGGGAGATCTGCTTGAACGGGCCAGGCAGCTTCCTCAGCGGCAGCAATGGCAGTTAGTGGAAGATCTCGATCCAGATATCAGCCACTTCGAATTCTTTTTATCCAAGGGTTTATTACCTCAATATGAGTGGGATGACGACACCACTCTCTTGGCAGCTAGCGGGCGGCGCAGTTGTTGTTTGTGGGGCTGGCCTGGAGCCGCGTTGTTTGATTACGACATGGCTCCGATGCATCTCAGTGAAGACAGCCTGGCGTTTCTTCATGCGCTTGAGGATGCGCCTCAAGGAACGTCTTTAGGCAAATTGCCGCTTGGCTGGGAGTCGACTCGGATCGCTTCTTTGGCGAGGGATTTGCAACGGCAGCAGGTTCTACTGCTTTCGCCAGGTTCAGCACCAAGTACATGATAGATTCCGCGGGCCTTGTTCCACAGAGCCTCGGCGCCCTTGCTGGCATCTCCGCCGCTCCAGCCTGAAACCAATCCTCCCCAGGGAGGAGAGGAAGGGCTGCAGCCTGGTTCGGAGGCCAGTCCAAGCAATGAGACCACTCTGGATATCAAGTCGTCGGAGCAGAGCCATTCGGCTCCTCCCGACGATTATGCGCAGCTTCAGCGGCGCTTCATCCTCGCCACATTGATTGTCTCTGCTCTTGTAGTGGCAATTACGGCATTGGCCTTCGATCTCCATATCGCCAGCAGCGTGCTTGTTGGTGCTTTGGCAGGAGTTCTCTACTTGCGGCTTCTTGCTCGCAGTGTTGGAAAGCTCGGAAACGGTTCGAAGTCTGTGAGCAAGATCCAGCTAATTGTTCCAGTCGTTCTTGTTATTTCTGCCTCCAGGTTTCCTCAGCTTGAGCTTTTACCAGCTTTTCTTGGATTCCTGCTTTACAAGCCAGCCCTGATTCTGCAGGGATTGCTTGAGGCCTGAATCAAGAGCGAATCTGAATCAACCCCATAGCCGCTTCGTCGGCTGCTCCTCCAACCGTCGCCTTGGCGACACCGAATTTCCAGCCTGATGGGTCCCTTGCCATTTGCTCTTCCCTTTGCCGAACTGGAGGTGGGTCAACACCTCTATTGGCAAATTGGGAATCTAAAGATTCACGGCCAGGTTTTCATGACCTCCTGGCTTTTAATCGGTGCCCTTTTGGCCCTTGTGGTCGTCGGCACCCGCAAGATGGAACGCGATCCGCGCGGTGTTCAGAATCTCCTGGAGTTTCTCTGGGATTACATCCGCGACTTGGCCAGAACCCAAATTGGCGAAAAGGCCTATCGCGATTGGATGCCATTTATTGGCACCCTGTTCCTTTTCATTTTTGTGAGTAATTGGGGGGGAGCGTTGGTCCCATGGAAGTTGATTCATCTACCTAGTGGTGAGCTTGGTGCACCTACGGCAGATATCAATACAACCGTGGCATTGGCTCTGCTGGTGTCGCTCGCATATTTTTATGCGGGGCTTAGCCGTAAGGGATTCCGGTACTTCGAGTACTACGTGTATCCCACCCCAATCATGCTTCCGTTCAAGATTGTCGAGGATTTCACCAAGCCTCTATCTCTCTCCTTTCGTTTGTTCGGAAACATTTTGGCCGACGAACTGGTGGTCGCGGTGCTGGTTTTTCTAGTACCACTCATCCTTCCAGTCCCGGTCATGTTCCTTGGCCTGTTTACCAGTGCCATTCAGGCTTTGATCTTTGCCACCTTGGCGGCCTACTACATCGGTGAGGCCGTCGAAGAGCATCATTGATCACACCCTGATACAGCCAGACTCGCACCCTTGATCTGGCAAACTCCTTGCGCGCAGGTCCTGTTTAATCAGGGCCCATCTCAGGATTCCCGAGATGCCCTAGGCGCAGGTACAGCCAAACGGTTCCTATCCGCGCTCTCAGCGCCCCACATCTTTAGTTCAACCATGGATTCCATTACCACTGCCGCGTCAGTAGTTGCCGCTGGTCTGGCCGTCGGCCTCGGCGCTATTGGCCCCGGTATCGGTCAGGGCACCGCTGCAGGCGGCGCTGTTGAGGGCATTGCCCGCCAGCCAGAAGCTGAAGGCAAAATCCGCGGCACATTGCTGCTTTCCTTCGCGTTCATGGAATCTCTCACCATTTACGGCCTTGTGGTCGCCTTGGTGCTGCTATTCGCCAACCCCTTCGCCGGTTGATCCGGAACACTTTGATGTTGGGAGATCTAATTGGCTAGCGGCCCGTGGCCGTTAGCCAATTAGATCGTTATCCAAAGCCGATTTTCGGCTCCCGGCCTCATCTCGTTCTGCGATCTTGCTTCGTTCGCCCCCACCCCTGCCTCATGACCAGCTTTCTCCTGTTTGGTGCTGGAGGTCTATTTGACTTCGATGCCACCCTGCCGCTCATGGCGGTGCAGGTGGTTCTCCTCACCTTTATCCTCAATGCCTTGTTCTTCAGTCCCGTTGGTCGGGTTGTTGAGGAACGAGAGGGCTATGTCAACACCACTCGAGCTGAAGCCAAGAAGCAGCTTGCTGAAGCAGAAAACCTTGAGGCCAAACTCAAGGAACAGCTGAAGCAGGCCCGTATGGATGCTCAGACGCTTATCCAAGAAGCGGAACAGGATTCAGACAACCTTTATCGAGAGGCATTGGCTTTGGCCACTGCTGATGCCAATGCCACTAGGGAAAAGTCTCGTCGTGAGATTGATGCCCAACGGGAGAAGGCACTCAAGCAGCTAAAAGGCGATGCCGAAAAACTTGGCGATCAGATCGTCACTCGTCTGCTGGCAGCCAAATGAATTTTCCATTGATGTTTGCCGAAGGCGGATTCGGCCTGAACTTCAACTTGTTCGAGGCCAATGTCTTCAACCTGGCCTTAGTGATTTTCGGCCTTTACAAATTTCTTCCCCCCTTCGTTGGTGGAATTCTTGAGCGTCGCCGAGCCACCATCCTCACTGATTTGACAGATGCAGAGGAGCGGTTGGCCAAGGCCTCCAAAGCTCTTGCAGAAGCGAAGAAGGATCTCGAACAGGCCAGTAAGAAGGCCGAACAGATCCGCAAGGATTGCAAAGTCCGGGCTGAAGCCATTCGCGTCGAGAGTGAAAAGCGCACCGTTGAAGAGATGGCCCGCCTTAAGCAAGGTGCTGCTTCTGATCTCAACGCCGAAGCGGTTCGAGTCAGTGCTCAGCTTCGTCGCGAAGCTGCCCGCTTGGCTATTGAGAAAGCTCTTGCCAGCCTCCCCGGCAAACTCGATGACAAGGCTCAAGCCAAGTTTTTGAATCAGTCCATCAAAAGCCTGGGTAAAGCCTGATGCCACTGCTTAACACCATTACCACCCCTTACGCCGAGGCCTTTCTTCAGGTTGCGGCTAGCCGAAAGGAGGTTGATGAAGTTGTCGATCAGGCAAAAGCCGTTCTCGAACTTTGGAATAATTGTCCAGCCCTGAGTGAGGCGATGGCTTCACCAGTTTTGGAAGTCGAGTCCAAGAAGGCAGCCCTTGAAAAGTTATTCACTGATCAGGTCACTCCTTCATTCCTTAATTTGCTGAAGCTCTTGGCTGATCGCCAACGCATCGGCGTTTTGGACGCTGTGCTTGAGCGGATGCTTGAGCTCTATCGCGAGCAGCGCAACATTGCCCTTGCGACTGTGACCTCTGCTTCTGCTCTCAGTGAGGACCAGCAGAATGACCTTCAAAGCAAGGTTAAGGCCGTCGCCGGTACTGACAATGTTGAGATCAACCTCAAAGTTGATCCCGACTTGATTGGCGGTTTCGTTGTCAGCGTCGGCTCCAAGGTGATTGATGCCAGCCTTGCTGGCCAGGTTCGTCGCCTTGGACTCGCGCTGGCCAAGGTGAGCTAGCCCACTCTCTGTAGATCCTTTTCAGCTCCTGTTCTAAACATCAACGCCTCCCATGGTTTCCATCCGCCCAGACGAGATCAGCGCGATTCTCAAGCAACAGATCGCCGATTACGACAAGTCTGTCTCCGTAAGCAACGTCGGTACAGTTCTCCAGATTGGTGACGGCATCGCGCGTGTCTATGGCCTTGAGCAGGTCATGGCAGGCGAATTGGTGGAATTTGAGGATGGCACTGAAGGTATCGCCCTCAACCTTGAAGATGACAACGTTGGTGTTGTGCTGATGGGTGAAGGCATCGGCATCCAAGAAGGAAGCACGGTGAAAGCCACCGGCAAAATTGCATCAGTGCCTGTTGGTGACGGCATGTTGGGGCGGGTTGTTAATCCCCTTGGTCAGGCCATTGACGGCAAGGGCGAAATCCCTTCAACCGAGTCACGCCTGATCGAGTCCATGGCTCCAGGGATCATTCAGCGGAAGTCGGTTCATGAGCCGATGCAGACAGGCATCACTTCAATCGACGCGATGATCCCTATTGGTCGCGGTCAGCGTGAGCTGATTATTGGTGACCGTCAGACAGGCAAGACAGCCATTGCTCTTGACACCATCATCAACCAGAAGGGTGAGGATGTTGTCTGCGTCTACGTGGCGATCGGCCAGAAGGCTGCTTCTGTTGCCAACGTTGTTGAGGTTCTTCGTGAGAAAGGCGCTCTTGACTACACAGTGGTCGTAACAGCGAACGCTTCAGACGCCGCAGCACTGCAATTTTTGGCCCCTTACACAGGAGCGGCGATTGCTGAGTCGTTCATGTACAAAGGCAAGGCCACTCTGGTCATTTACGACGACCTCACCAAGCAAGCCCAGGCCTATCGCCAGATGTCGCTCTTGCTGCGTCGTCCACCCGGACGTGAAGCTTATCCAGGAGATGTTTTCTATATTCACAGCCGTTTGCTTGAGCGTGCAGCCAAGCTTTCCGATGCCATGGGCAAAGGCTCGATGACCGCTTTGCCGATCATTGAAACCCAGGCAGGAGACGTTTCGGCTTACATCCCGACCAATGTGATCTCGATCACGGATGGACAGGTGTTCCTGAGTTCTGACCTGTTCAACTCGGGACTAAGACCGGCTATCAACGTTGGTATTTCAGTGAGTCGAGTTGGTGGTGCGGCTCAGACCAAAGCGATTAAGAAGATTGCCGGCACGCTGAAGCTTGAGTTGGCTCAGTTTGATGAATTGGCGGCCTTCTCCCAGTTCGCATCTGATCTTGATGAAGCCACTCAGAACCAGCTTGGCCGAGGCAAGCGACTTCGTGAACTGCTCAAGCAGCCTCAGTTTGATCCCCTCAACCTGGCCGAGCAGGTCGCCATCGTTTATGCAGGTGTTAAAGGACTGATTGATGAGGTGCCTGAGGATCAGGTCACAGAATTTGCTCGTCAATTGCGTGATTATTTGAAGAGCAATAAGCCTGAATTCATCTCGAAGGTGCAGACCGAGAAGGTTCTCAGTGATGACTCTGAATCCATTCTCAAAGACGCCATCAATGAGGTGAAGTCGTCGATCATGGCTTCGGCCTGATCCTGTCGGTTAACCCGGAGAACCCCAATTCATGGCGAACCTCAAGGACATTCGCGACCGGATCAGTTCCGTCAAGAACACCAGAAAGATCACCGAGGCCATGCGCCTCGTTGCTGCGGCCAAAGTGCGCCGGGCTCAGGAACAGGTGCTACGCAGCCGTCCCTTTGCCGATCGCTTGGCAAGGGTGCTGGAGAACATCCAGACCCGTATGCGTTTTGAGATGGCAGATGCTCCACTGCTGAAGTCTCGTGATGTGCGCACCATCACCCTGCTTGCCATCACTGGCGACCGGGGGTTGTGCGGTGGCTACAACACCAACATCATCAAGCGCACTGAGCAACGCTATGGCGAGTTAAAAGCTCAGGGCTATGCCGTTGATTTGGTGCTGATTGGCCGCAAGGTGACCTCTTATTTCCAGAATCGAGCCAGTAAGTACACAATTCGGGCCAATTTCACAGGCTTGGAGCAAGTGCCCACTGCGGACGAGGCCGGTTCGATTACCAACGAAGTGTTGGCTGAATTCCTGTCGCAGACCACCGATCGGGTTGAGGTGATTTACACCAAGTTCATCAACCTCGTGAGCTGTAACCCCGTTGTGCAGACACTGCTGCCCCTTGATCCACAGGGGATCGCAGAAGCTGATGACGAGATTTTCCGGCTCACCACGAAGGACAGTCGCCTGACGATTGAGAAAGGTGATGGTCCTGCAAATGAGCAGCCGCCTCTTCCTTCAGACATCGTGTTTGAACAGAGCCCTGAGCAGCTGCTTAATGCCTTGCTGCCTTTGTACCTGCAAAACCAGTTGTTACGTGCTTTGCAGGAATCAGCTGCTTCTGAGCTGGCAAGTCGGATGACGGCGATGAACAATGCAAGTGATAACGCGAAGGATCTGGCCAAGAGGCTTACGCTTGATTACAACAAAGCTCGTCAGTCAGCAATTACCCAGGAAATTCTTGAGGTGGTTGGTGGTGCCTCAGCCATGGGTTGAGCCGTTGGCTTCAATGAAGCCTTGATCTTTATTTCTCAAGCCGGTCTTATTAAGGCCGGCTTTTTTATGATTGCCGATGCCCTTTTCTCAGACCTTCTGGCATGGCTTTGGCACGCTTAAAAGCATGCTTTGAATAGGGCTATGTCCTGAGAGGATGATTAGACATGCCACGACTGAATTTGGATGAATGATTCCATTCTTGATTCGATTGTTGATTTTGCTAATGCCAATGGGGCTACTTATGCAATCACTTTGGTGATCATCTGAAGTGAGCATGAATTTGCAATTCATGCAGCTTGAATTGATCTGGCCTGCGGGCTTGCCCGCAAATCAGTTGCGATCTTGGTTGCTAGATCAACTTGCTCAGCATGGCGAGCCCTTGCGATGGGCGCTGATCGAGGTTGAATCGTTTGCTGGCGAGCCTTCTGCTTCGGAAGAGACGTCTGCAGATAAGTCAGCTGCAGATAAGTCTGTTGCAGATAAGTCTGTTGCAGAAAAGCCTGCTGCAGAAAAGCGAACGCTCAAGCTGGAGGCGGTGATGATCAAGACGGAAAGTGGCAGGGCTGGCGATTGATTCCTTCGACTATCTACTCAGCGGGGTCTGTCTACCCAGCTGGTTCGGCGTTGATGGCGCCACTGCCCACCTTGATGCTTGTGCCAACTGGTATCGGTTGTGCCCTTGGTGGCTACGCAGGCGATGCGCTGCCCTGTGCCCGACTCTTAGCCGCCGCTAGCGGCTGTTTAATTACCCATCCCAATGTGATGAATGGGGCCTCGCTCTATTGGAGTGATCCGCGTATTCACTATGTGGAGGGCTACGGCTTGGACCGCTTTGCGGCTGGAGACCTTGCGTTGCGACCAGTGCGGCAGCAAAAGATTGGCCTTTTGCTGGATGCAGGCATTGAGCCAGAGTTGCGACAGCGCCAATTGCATGTTGCTGAGGGTTGTCGGGCCAGTCTTGGCTTGAATATCGGTCCAGTGCTGACGACCGAAGAGCCCTTAGAGGTTGGCTTGAAACTTGGGAGCAGTGGAGCGAGCTGGGGGGGACTGGCACATCCTGAGGAATTGTTGAGAGCTGGTCAGCGGTTGAAACAGGCGGGTGCCACGGCCATTGCTGTTGTCGCTCGCTTCCCAGAAGAAGCCGAAAGCGAGGCTCTTGCGGCTTACCGGCAAGGGAAGGGAGTTGATGCTTTGGCTGGTGCAGAGGCGGTGATTAGTCACCTACTCGTGCGAGAGCTTGGTTTGCCCTGTGCTCATGCTCCGGCACTGTCACCGCTTCCATGCGAGCCACTTCTGGATCCAAGGGCTGCTGGTGAAGAATTGGGTTATTCCTTTTTGGCTTGTGTGCTTGTTGGGCTGAGCCGTGCACCAGATTTTGTGTCGCTGAACACGGATTCAATATTGCCACCATCCTCTGAACTCTTGCGACCAGAGCAAATTGGTGCCGTTGTAGCGCCTGAGGATGCCCTCGGTGGGGAGGCGGTCCTGGCTTGCGTAGAGCGGGGCATTCCTTTGATCACTGTGACGAACCCGAGCCTGCTGAAGGTGACGCCAGAGCGGTTAGGGCTTACGTCTGGCTTGCTTAGAGCTCGAAATTATGCAGAGGTTGCTGGATGGCTTTTGTCTCTGCGGGAAGGTTTGATGCCGGCGGCTCTGGACAGGCCGCTGCCCCCACTTGAGTGGCTGTCTTGATGCCAGGCGGATTTGCTCCTGTAGCGAATGCTGGTCCCTGCCCCTGTGGTGGAGGTGCCTATGCCAGCTGTTGCGGACCGCTTCATCGTGGTGAGCGATCAGCTGAAACCGCTGAACAGTTGATGCGTTCCCGCTACGCGGCCTTTGCGCGAGGCGAGATCGATTATCTGCTGGCGACCCATCACGAGCCCGAACGCTCAGAATCGGAACGCCGCCGCTCCTTGGAGTTCACCTGCCGCCGCAGCCGTTGGCTGGGCCTCAAAATTATCGCTACTGAGCGTGGTGGCCCGGAGGATTTGGAGGGGATTGTGCGGTTTGAGGCACGCCATGGCGATGGCGTTTTGACGGAGACGTCGTTGTTTCAGCGTCTTGATGGCGACTGGCTTTATATCCGAGCCCAGGAGCTTGATAACGCAGTTGGCACGATCAAGTGAATTCAATAATTGGTTTTCCCGTGAAGATCCAGGTGCTCAACGCAGGCAGGCCATCGGGTGGCGAGGTGGCAATCCCATGGCTTTCGCGACACCGGGATGACATACGGATCCTTGAACGGTGTTCAGTCCAGAGAGCAGTTCGGGACGTTCAGTGACGGCCTCTTCTAAGCCCCGGCCAGCGATGCCAAGGATGTAAGGCAGCGTCACGCTCATGAGGGCTTCCGTTGATGTGAAGGGCACGGCACCAGGCATGTTGCTGACGGCGTAATGCTCCACACCGTGGATGTTCACGGTCGGGTTGGTGTGGGTGGTCTCTTGGCTTGTGGCTACACAACCTCCCTGGTCGATGGCGACATCAACAATCACCGCGTTGGCTTTCATCTGTTTCACCATCTCTTCATCGACGAGAGTTGGTGCTCGACCACCTGGGGTGAGCACTGCGCCGATCAATAGATCTGCGGTTGGAATCAATCGCTCCAGTAAGCCGCGGCTACTCACCACGCTCACCAAGCGGCCACTGCGGCCAGCTTCAAGACTGCGCAATCGTTCCGGGGAGCGATCGAGGAGGATAACTTCAGCATCCATGGCCGCAGCAAGCCTGGCGGCATTCCAGCCCACGGTTCCGGCTCCTAAGACCACAACTCTTGCCGGTTGCACGCCAGTGCAACCGCCCATCAAAACCCCACGACCGCCGTGAGGTCGCTCGAGTAAATGGGCTCCCATTTGGGCGGCTAGTCGCCCAGCTATTTCGCTCATCGGAGCGAGTAGTGGCAGGCTGCCGTTTTGAAGTTGCACCGTCTCATAACCAACGCCAGTTGTGCCTGCATTGAGAAGGGCTTCGGCGACTTTGGTGCAGGCGGCAAGGTGCAGGTACGTGAAGAGAACCATGTCCTGGCGAAGCAGGTGAAATTCTTCCTCTTGTGGTTCTTTGACCTTCACCACCAGATGGGCTGCCCAAGCTTCCTCGCGGCTAACAACTTTGGCTCCTGCAGTAGCAAAAGCCGCATCGTCGATTCCTGCACCAGAGCCTGCACCTGATTGAATCCGCACTTCCAATCCTTGGGTGACCAGCTCTCTAACCCCATCTGGGGTTAGAGCCACTCGCATCTCATCGGCTTTGATTTCGGTTGGGACTCCGATGCTTGCCATCGAAGTCGAAAGAACGGAGGAGGCCATGCAAGCCATTAACTGTTTTCAGGTTGGCGACTTCAGACGTTCCTGACCAGTCTTTGTGGCGATTATTCGGCTGTGATGATGATTTGGCTGTTTTGATGATTCGGCTGTCTCGATGATCCGGCTGTCCCGATGATCTGGCTGTTTCGATGATTCAGTTGTGGTGATTATTCAGCGGCGATAGGGAGTCGCCAGCCGCTACCAAACGCCTGTGGACTCATTTTTAGAAGTGGTGGCGCCTGACGGCGTTTGAATTCTGCACGTTGCAGCAACTGTTTGACCCGTTTGATTTGTGCAGGATCATGTCCTCTTGCGAGCAGTTGCTCCTGGCTGAATTGTGCTTCGATCAGATCTTGCAACAGGGGATCGAGAAGGCTGTAGTCCGGTAGTGAATCGCTATCGCGTTGGTTGGGGCGTAGTTCTGCGCTCGGAGGTTTCTGCCGGATCGCGGCTCCGATCAGTTCTCCATGGCTTGGCAGCCCTAGCTCCTCTCGGCATGAACAGGCGTTGGCGCTATCGAGCCAATTACAGAGATTAAAGACACTGGTTTTGTAGATATCACCAATCACGGCGAGGCCGCCATTCATGTCGCCATAAAGGGTGCAGTAGCCCACTGCAAGCTCTGATTTGTTGCCGGTGGAGAGCAGCAGTTGGCCTTGTTGGTTCGCTACTGCCATGAGCAGAATTCCCCGGATACGGGATTGAAGGTTCTCGGCCGTCACTCCTTCTGGCACTTTCCCGAGGGGCGGTGTTAATGCTGCCTCGAAGCTGCTCATCAGCTCTGCAATCGGAACGGTGTTGGTTGTGATCCCAAGCCGTTCAGCGAGGTCGCGGGCATCGTTGATCGAGCCCGCTGAGCTCCATGGTGAGGGCATCATCAGCGAGGTCACATGGTCAGGCCCCAAGGCTGCTGCTGCGATTACGGCCACAAGGGCGGAGTCGATACCGCCGCTGAGGCCTAGCAAGGCATTCCTAAAGCCGCATTTGCTGGCGTAGTCGCTGACGCCCAGCACCAGTGCCCGAAATAGTTGTTCCAGAGGTTGCATGGCAGCCTCTTTTGGCTGACATGTTGGCTGATCAGTTGGCTGCTTCGGTGTTGCGGTTGGATCCCATAGGGCGATGGCCTCACGGCAACTGGGTAATTGCAGAAGAAGATCTGCGTTTTGATCGAGTACAAAACTGGCTCCATCGAAAACCAGTTCGTCGTTGCCGCCGACCTGATTGAGGTAGACGACTTGACACTTAAGGCGCTCGGCTGCCTTCGCTGCCAAGCCCTGGCGCAGAGCCTTTTTGGAGGTGCTGAATGGTGAGGCCGAGATATTGAGCAGCAAGTCGATGTTCTGGTCAAGAAGACCGTCGATGGGATCGGGACCAGTGAGGCGATGACCCTGTATTTCTTCTTCTACCCAAAGGTCTTCACAGATGGTGATTCCTAGGCGCCAACGTCGGCCGCGGCGTTCAAGCTCCAAGACGGACGGGGATTGGGCAGGGCGGAAGTAGCGCTGCT
>CATBLW010000148.1 GCA_949486985.1 Prochlorococcus marinus str. MIT 9215 | reverse complement strand
CAGCAAGGAAACAACCGATGGAGCCGAACCGCGTAGAGGCTTGAGGCCCAACTCCTCTCGGCGTTCCTGCAACAGATCAAAGCCAATTGTTGAGGGCAATGGCATCAGTTGTCTCCCCTCGCACCGGCTAGGGCCAATGTGGCTAAAGACGCCAGATCGCTCTGCCAGAAATCAGTTTCAGGCCCCTCCAACTCTGACGTCTCAAGAACCTCTGGCAACCAAGGTTGATCGCCACTGAGGCAGACGCCATAACGGTCGTTATCGAGCACCTGGCTGAGACTTTTCTTTGCTGCATCACCTGCTGTGATCCACCAAGCCAAAGGCAGCATGCCTCCAATATGGCGATCCCAGGCCAGCAAAACCTGCTCCAACTCCTTGAGCAGTTCCTCCGGCTGATCATCATCAAATCGAGACTGGAGCTCATGATCCAACTCGGGTAAGCCATCAGACAGCAAAATCAATCGCCAACGACCTTCGATTCGCAATAGCCAGGCCAAGTCACCTTCCCATTCATGCGTTGCTTGACGCACACCCCGCCACGCCGCCGTGAGCATCCACTCCAAACCAAGCAAAGGGAGGTCAGCAGCTGTTGCAACATCGATCCAAGCCTGAACCATCGCACGCTCTGTTCCCACCAATAAAGAGGTTGCCGGTGCAATCTCGGGATAAGAGGCCGACTGCACAGGCGAAAGAGCTAAGTAGGTTTCCGCCAAGGCCATGGCTCCCTGAGGAGCGGGCAAGCTCATATCTGGATGCAATTGCCGAAATGTTTTGACCTGATCCTGGCAAGGGTCTCCATCAGGCCAACAAAGCAAGCGCCAAGAACAAGACGGCATCGGCAGCAATAACTCACACTCTCCTCCGAGAATGTCCATGTCGAGCAACAGATCCGCCAATAATTCGCCTAAAGCTTCTGGCTGCAGCGGCAGCCCATGACGGCAAAGATTCTCTGGCAGAGGTACATGCCGAATCATCAGCCTCTCTTGCTGCTGAGCTAAGAGCACAAGCGCCGAATCATCAATCGCGACGAGGACTTTTTGCCTTGCTAGAGAATTGCGCAACCTTGCTTCCAGCTGCTCGAGCTGAGGGAAGCGTTCACGGAGTCCAGACAGCTGCAAGAAAATGCGCGCACGCCATGACCGAAGGGTATCGGCTATTGCCAGGGCACGCCGCTACCAACCGCTTCAGTGATATGGCTAAAGCCATTACGGTCTAGCTGATTCGTTAGCCCCTCAAGGACGAGCGGCACCAGATCTGGGCCCTTGAAAATCCAGCCGGTGTAAAGCTGCACCAATGAAGCGCCTGCGGTGATCCTTTCCCAAGCCGCCTGTGGAGAATCAATGCCACCCACTCCAATCAGCGGCAGCGAGGGACCCGCTGTAATCCGTAACCGACGCATCACCTCCAGCGCCCGATTGCGCAGCGGCGCACCACTCAGGCCACCAGCCTCCTGCCCCAAGCTGCGACCCGTTTGAGCCAAAACCCGTTGATCCAATCCAAGCCGATCAAGGCTGGTATTAACGGCAATCACCCCAGCCAAACCCTCCTCATAAGCAAGCCTGGCAAGGCCATCAATGGCCTCGTCCTCAAGATCAGGAGCAATCTTCACCAACAATGGTGGGCAAGCTGGCAACCGACGCAGCCTCTCCACAAGCCGCCTTAATTGATTGGGATCTTGAAGATCGCGCAAGCCAGGGGTATTGGGAGAACT
>CATBLW010000147.1 GCA_949486985.1 Prochlorococcus marinus str. MIT 9215 | reverse complement strand
TCGTCTTATGAATCAGTGATTCGTCGATGCTTTCAATAGGCCCACTGCCGACTCAAGTGATCGTCCCCAAAGAGCGCCTCGCTCTCCATAGCCACCAAGAGCACCCTCAAGTGATTCATCAAAACAAGGAAGTCGCCAACTCCAATTGTTGCCAACTGTTCCAGGTGTATTGAATCGCGCTGCATCATCAAGATGCAGGAGGTCTTGTAAAGGAGAAACCACCAAGCAAGCTTGAGTCTGTAGCGCAAGCTCCAGCAACTGCCATGCAGGGTCATCAACCTCGCGCTTTACCTGGCCTGCAACCCTCTCCTTTGCTCCTTGATCAAGCTGGTGCCACCAGCTCAATGTTGTTGGATTGTCGTGAGTACCTGTATAGACAACCCAACGATCGCCATGGATGTTTTCAGGTAAATAGGGATTGTTGGGATCACCATCGAAGGCGAACTGCAGGATTTTCATGCCAGGCAGTCCAAATTGATCGCGGAGATCCTCCACATCTGGGGTGATCACCCCTAGATCCTCAGCGACAAGAGGCAAAGCCCCATTCCCATCTAGCCGCAGCTTCTTAAGCAAGGCTTGGCCTGGAGATGGCCGCCACTCTCCTTGTTGGGCAGTGGTGTCGCTACCAGGAACTGCCCAGTAAGCAGCAAGAGCACGGAAGTGATCAAGTCGCAACAAATCCACCAATTGCCATTGGCGAGCAAAACGACTACGCCACCAACGAAATCGCGTCCAGTGATGGCATCGCCAGCGATAGACGGGTGTGCCCCATAGCTGTCCAGTGGCTGAAAAATAATCTGGAGGGACACCACTTTGAACTTCCAGTTCACCTCCACGACGAATCGAGAACAATCCACCGTGACTCCAGACGTCTGCACTATCGCGAGCGACATAGAACGGTAAATCGCCAAAGAGAACGACCCCAAGGTCGCTGGCTAATCGCCGTAAAGCCTGCCACTGGCGATCAAGATGCCATTGCAGCAATCGATGCTCCAACAACGCCTCCTGATGCTCTGCTTTCCAGGCCAAAAGGGCTCGACGCTGGTGACGAGCAAGTTCCTGCGGCCACTCCCACCAAGGTCTCCCCTGATGCTGACAACGGAGTTCCATAAAGGCTGCGTGATCTTCGAGCCAAAGCTGCTGATCACACCACTGCTCAAATGCACGATGCAACTCCTGAGGCTGATCTGCCCATGCCTCCCTCAGAGCCTGACCTAGCCGCAGACTTCTTTGGTCAGCCAAGGCGAAATCCATCGCTGGGCAATGCTCAGTGGAGAGATCAGCGCCCGGTAAAGATTCAAAGGCTGATGCAGGTAAATAACCTTCCTCCACCAAATCCTGGCCATCAAGCATCCAGGGATTCAGCGCAAAACTCGAAGGGGAGCTATAGGGAGATCCACTGGCATCAGGGGGTGCAAGTGGCAACAACTGCCATACACCCACTCCATGTCTTGCCAAAGCTTGCAACCAAGTGCGCGCAGGCGAACCGAAACTGCCGCAAACAGGGCTCTCAGGCAGTGCCGTGGGGTGAAGCAACACCCCAGTTGTTCGGGCCAACGCCTTACTGGGCTGGTCCATTTAGTAACACCAGAAAAGAAACGAAACCGGAACCAGATCGAATGCAGCTTCTAGCTCTACTCGATCATGTGAACACATAGCTTGAAAGCCCTTTAAGTCGCCTGATGCTGCTAATCCAGCAGGGGAAAGGCAACGCCAATCGATCAAGAGCCGATAAATACGAAGGCATCATCATTGACTTTATTGATTTTTTCAGATCGGCGACCTTGCTAACTGAAGCGAAAATTGCAGGGAAGGTTTTTTGAGAATCACAAAAGCCTCAGAATTGACAGGCCTCGTTCCAAATCGGCGCAGATCAGCCGCAAATACCCAGTAATGCAGGCAAATGAAGTTATAAGCAAAAGAACGGATCCCTAGACCTGCCCTCTGGCCAGATACATCGACCAGTGCAAAGCCCACGTTGTTTTTCGGCAAAGCTATCTGTGTTTTGAGGCAAAAAACTTGTCTTTTCAGAGGGAGGCTCCCTTCGATTAGAGGGCCGAATCAGCCGCCTGACGAGCAAATCTGCAAGCATTGAGCAAGACTGGTGATTCGCTGTGCCCAGCACGGTTCATGCCATCCCAAAAACCAGGCAGCAACTCATCTTCAATAAACCAAATTCAACGCTTGCTA
>CATBLW010000146.1 GCA_949486985.1 Prochlorococcus marinus str. MIT 9215 | reverse complement strand
TCAAGATGTTGCCAAGTCTCGTGATCAATAGCCTTACAAGAACAGACCGAATGCGCTGACGACCACGGCACAGAGCCCCTTGCAAGCAATACACACGTACTAGCAAGGTTGCGGTCTCTGGTCAAGGGGATCGAAAGCTCCCGCGCCATTGCTCTGACGTCATTGCTCTGACGCCATTGCTATCCCTCGCTGCAGAGTGGCGAAAGCCAATGCTGCGGCTGTAAAAAGCAACGGATCAGCTTCGCTGGCAAGATCAATGTCAACCAGCGGCCAGAAGCCTTAACGGCGAAGTGGCAGCATGCCGCTAAAGAGATGGCAAAGGCTTGGCACTGAGCAGCCGATTCGATCCAAAGATCTGGTTGAAATCGATAGCAGGGATTCACTCAGAACTTGAATGGCATGCCTATGGATGTCTGATTGGCAGCGCCCTTGCCTTCAGCCTGATGACAATCTGCGTCAAACATCTTGGCGGGCGTCTACCAGTGAGCGAAATCGTCTTTGTGCGCTCGCTGATCAGCATTGTGCTCACACTCACGAGCCTGAAGCGACTCGGCATCTCTCCGGCAGGCAAGCGCAAAGGTCTGCTGCTCGTGCGAGGGGTTTTGGGAACAGTGGCATTGCTTTGTTTTTTCGAAGCTTTGTCCCATCTGCCTCTTGCCGCTGCAACGATTCTCCAATACACCTATCCAACCTTCGCAGCTCTGGCCGCCTGGCTACTGCTCGGCGAAAAGGTCCGCAAGCGAGTTGGCTTTGCCGTCATCCTTGGCTGGCTAGGGATCGTCCTGGTGGTGCAACCCGAATGGATGGGTTCTGGCGTTACAGGACTACCCATCTCAATCGTTTTGATTGCACTAGCAGGAGCCCTGTTCACAGCGCTGGCCTACGTGAGTGTGCGGGAACTCTCCAGGTCAGAACATCCCCTGGTGATCGTCTACTACTTCCCGCTGGTTTCGATCCCGATCACCCTGCCTTTTCTTTGGCAGCACGGCAGCTGGCCGCTGGCAGGGGAATGGATCTGGCTATTGGGTGTTGGCCTGTTGACCCAACTCGGACAAGTCTGGCTGACAACAGGCCTGAAGCTGTTGCCAACGGCACAGGCCACATCAATTAATTATGTGCAAGTTCTGTTTGCCTCACTCTGGGGAGTGCTGTTCTTTCTTGAACCTTTTGACGGCTGGATGGCCATGGGCGCCATCTGTGTTCTCGGGGCAACCTTGATCAGCCTCAGCGCCAGACAATCAGCCACAACGACGCCACAAGGGTCAACACAAGGCTGAACTCAACATTGGCGGCTCTCAACTTGACCGCTCTCTGGATTGACTGCTCTCTGGATTAACGGCTCTCTGGAACAGGGCTATCAAGGACTAGCTGGCTTCAATGGCTAACGGATAGGTCACCCAGTCTTGAGCCATGCCATCTTCCGATCCAACAGGTTGTGCCAAACGCCAACTCTGCCCCTGATCGCCCTGCTCGAGATACAACTCAAACGGACTATCCATCCGCACGCGATCCTCCGGCAACTGCCAGTCAAAGTGTCCAGTCAGGCGAACGATCTGGTCAGCACCAACAGGGATGCTCTCGACTTGCTCCACACGAACACGGCCGACCTCTGCTGAGCCACTGGGTTCCAGATCCAGAGAGCTGGCAATCGATGTTTGTGTCAACTGAATCTGCATTGCCAGGGCCTCCTTCACTACAGCTCGTGGAGGTTTCACAGCAGCATCACAAGCACTCAAGCCCATACCAAGAAACAACACCAAAACCAACGACAGCAAACGCATCCAGATCCCACGCAAAACAGCGAAGCAAGAGAAGGGGCTCGACAGATCAGGCAGCATGGATACATCCAAGAGCAACCCCATGATCGGCTGGCTGCAAGGGCAAAAGGTGGAAGCCTGGCAGCAAGGTGCACGCAAAGGTGTGCTGTTGGCCTGCGCTGGTGTTGGTTACGAGGTTCAACTCACAGCTCGACATCTCAACCATATCGGTGATCAAGACAGCCTGACCCTCTGGATTCATCAGGTTCAACGCGATGATGGATCGAGCCTGTTCGGGTTTCCAGAACGCCGCGAGCGCGACCTGTTTCGCACTCTGATCGGCGTCAGTGGCGTCGGCCCGCAGATGGGCCTTGCTCTTTTGGGCGAATACCCGATCAACGAATTGATTGAAGCCATCGTTCAAGGTGACCTGCGAAAACTCAGCCGTGCTCAAGGGGTAGGCAAACGCACAGCCGAACGGCTTGCTGTTGAACTCCGCACCAAATTGACCGAGTTCAGCACCAACGAGCCTGGGATGTCCTTGGTGGAGAACGACATCATGCATACCCATCAACTCAAGGACTCAAGTCTGGAAGAGCTTCAAAGCACCCTCACGGCACTGGGTTATGAGGATCTTGAAATCCGTCGTGCCCTAAAAGCGGTCGCCAGCGGGGTGGCTCAGGGCGCTAATGGCGTCTCCGAAATCACGCCGTCACCCGATGACACAGATGGATGGCTAAAAGCAAGTCTGCGCTGGCTTAGTCAGGAGGCCGCCTAATTGGGAGCACAAGGGGTTAAAATCGCAGATTGTTCTTAACGGGCCCTAAGCCACGCATGTCGCTCGATACCACTGAGAAGCAACAACTCATCAATACCCATCAAACCCATGGCACCGACACGGGCTCCGTGGAGGTTCAAGTGGCCATGCTGAGCGAGCGAATTTCCAAGCTCAGTGGTCACCTGCAGCAAAACACGCACGACTTCTCCTCCCGCCAAGGCCTGCTGAAGATGATTGGTCGCCGCAAGCGCCTGCTGACCTACGTTCGCGACAAAAGCGAGCAGCGCTACTCCTCGTTGATTTCCAAACTGGGCATCCGCGGCTGATCATTTGATCATTCATCGGGATTAACCCCAAGCTTTCTTCCCCTATGGCCGATCGCCCTAGCGCTAAACCATTCGATCCCCAAAAAAGCGGATCGAAGAAAGCCGTGAGCCAGTCAAAGAAATCTGTCAGCGACTCCAAGCAAGCCAGCTCGAAGGCTGCGAAAGGCACGAAAGCCAATCGTGAAGCCACTGCGATTCCTAAACACATCGCCAATCGCATGCTGCGGCGTGTGGCGATTGCCTCTGGCTTGCCAACGTTCTTGGGAATGAGCATATTTGTTGTCAGTTTTTTGGTCGTGAGTCGCGGCATTGCCGATATTTCACCAGGCCTAACGCTTGTATCCACAGCGGTCTGCTTCATTGCTGGGCTTGTAGGGCTCAGCTATGGGGTTCTTTCAGCCAGCTGGGAGGACAAACCAGGCAGCCTGCTGGGCTTCGAAAATATTCGCACCAATATTGCTCGCATGCGCTCCTCAATGAAAGTGCAGAAGGACTAAATCCTTAACAGCAAAAAAGAAAAAGGCTCGAAATTCATTTAGACCCAATTCATTTAGGGCCAATCGCTTTTAGCAACTCTTCCCTAGGCAAGTTTTATCGGGAAAGTTTTTATTGGGTAGGTTTTATTGGACAGGTTTTTACTGGGCAGCTTATTATTAAGCGAGCATTCCTGCAACAAATATTCTCCTGGGAAGTTTTTTGAACAAGCATTACTCAAAACATGCTTACCAAGCAAATCCCTCCCGAACCAATCCTTCTCTAGCAAGACTTTCTCTGGCAAATACTTCTCTAGCAAGTATTTCTCAAGCAAATATTTATCCAACAAATACGTTACTTCTTCAACATATCTCGCGCGAGCACATCATGCCTAAACAAATACTGCTCAAGTGAATACCACTTAAGCAAGACCATCAATGAATAACTTAAAGAAGAATATTTCAAGCCAAGTTTTGAACCAATCAGCTTCAATCAAGCCAATAGGCTTTCGCTGCAGCGTGCTGAG
>CATBLW010000145.1 GCA_949486985.1 Prochlorococcus marinus str. MIT 9215 | reverse complement strand
CCAACAAGAACTGATCAAAGAAATAATCAATTCTTCAATTCACGGATCTCATAATAAGGCCGATCATCATAGTCAGCATCAGAGCAACAGATATCTGCATAGATTTCCTCCAAAATATCATAGGCTTCATCATAGCTATCAAAAGATTGAGAGGTTATTTCATCCTCTTCTCCATCATGCCTAGCAATGATGAACTTCATGATTCATTCGCCAAGCAAATAATCAACCAATCCAAAGCTCGTCAAATGATCAGGCCTATAGATATTCATACATTAAACAGGAACTCCATGACATCGCCCTCTTCCACAAGATAATCCTTTCCCTCACTGCGCAACCAGCCCTTGTTTCGAGCTTCCGGGAAAGAGCCCGCCTCAAGCAATTTTTGATAACCAATCGTCTGCGCGCGAATAAAGCCGCGTTCAAAATCCGTATGAATCACTCCTGCCGTCTGAGGTGCAGTCATCCCAGCTTTAAACGTCCAAGCACGCGTTTCCTTCTCACCGGTTGTGAAGTAAGTGCGGAGTCCCAAAAGACGATAGGTCGCTTTAATCAAACTCCTCAGACCTCCTTCACTGACGCCTAGGCCTTCGAGATAGTCCGCCCGCTCGGCATCAGCAAGCTCAACCAACTCAGCCTCAACCTGGGCTGAAATCCGCACGCATTCAGCACCTTCCCGAGCCGCCAAGGCGATAACTTCTTCGCAGAAAGCATTCCCACCTGCGAGTTCATCTTCGCTCACATTGGTGGCATAGATAATCGGCTTCGCTGTTAACAGGCCAAGCGGTTTAATCATTTTCAGCTCTTCATCACTGAGCTCCACGGCACGAGCAGCACCACCCTGCTCAAGCACGGCTTGAATCCGCTCAAGCGCCTCATCTTCCATCTGCGCTTCCTTGCTTGTGCGCATCTGTTTCTTCAATCGCTCCCGACGTTTCTCGATTTGGCTTAGATCGGCAAAGCCCAGTTCAAGATTGATCACCTCGACATCTCTGGCTGGTCCAACCGATCCAGAAACGTGGATGACATCGTCATCTTCGAAACAACGCACCACATGAACAATGGCGTCAACCTCGCGAATGTTGGCCAGGAACTTATTACCCAAACCTTCTCCCTCACTAGCCCCCTTGACCAAACCAGCGATATCAACGAACTCCATACGGGTTGGGATCAGCTCCTTGCTCTGACTGAGATCACAAAGCAGCTGCAAGCGCTCATCGGGTACCGCAACGCTGCCCACATTCGGTTCAATGGTGCAGAAGGGAAAGTTGGCAGCCTGCGCCTGAGCGTTAGCAACCAATGCATTGAAGAGGGTGGACTTTCCCACGTTGGGAAGGCCAACAATTCCGGCTTTAAGCATGGGCGGGAATCTAGCTGCGGCAGCGCATCCACAACCACAAGAGCCAGAAGCCGCAGACAGAAGAACGGTATAGACTCTATATAGACACGCTGTTGACACGCCAGCGTTCAAGGACGCGATCACAGCGCTAAGCGGCGAAAATGCTCAGGATCATTAGTGGGTCCATGGCCAGAACCGATCGCCAACCCACATCAGGAGCAAAGGAGAAAGGATTGGCTCGCCTCGCCATATTCAGCGGCAAAGACCGCCGTCGCTGGCTGGTGATCAGCACCGCTGTTGTCATCTTGGGCGGCGGCTTGTTTGTGTGGGGAATCGGCGCACGTCAAGACAAAGGTCGCTTGCTCGACAAATACACCGTGGCAACCGAAAGCGGCTCCCTGCCAGGCGTAATCACCGCAAGCGGCGAATTGCAAGCTGAGCGTCGCGTGAATGTCAGCCCAAAGCGTCAAGGACTACTCGAAGAGCTTTACGTCGATGAAGGCGACAACGTCAGCAAAGGGCAAGCACTCGCCCGCATGAATAGCGGGGATCACAACGAACGCCTCAACGAACTCAACGCCTTACTCCTTCAAGCCAAAGCAGAATTCGAAGACAAGAAAGCTGACTTCGAGCGGCGCCGTGGTTTGTATCAACAAGGAGCTCTCAGCGCTGACGACCACAACGAGTACCGCTCGCGCTTCCTGAGCCGCAAAGCGGCGATGAATGCAGCCCAAGCACGCGTCAAGCAACAGGAAGTGAAAGGCAGCGAACTGATCATCCGCGCACCTTTTAATGGCGTGATCACCTCTCGCTTTGCCGAGCCTGGCGCCTTTGTGACCCCCACCACAACAGCCTCAGCATCAGCCGGTGCCACCAGTTCCTCAATCATGGAATTATCGAAGGGATTGGAAGCCTCGGCCAAAGTGCCGGAAAGTGATATTGGCCGCATACGCATTGGCCAAAGCGCCAGTGTGCGCGTTGACGCCTTCCCTGAACAACGATTCCAAGCCAAGGTCAGTGAAATCGCTCCACGCGCCGAAAAAACTGACAATGTCACGTCTTTCGAAGTAAAGCTTGCACTGATCGAACCGCCACCCAAGTTGCTGATCGGCATGACAGCAGACGTGGACTTTCAAACTGGCAAGACTGCTGAAAGCACCTTGGTACCAACCGTGGCCATCGTCACTGAATTCGGCAAGCCAGGGGTTTTACTCGTTGGCAAAGAGAATCAACCCAGCTTCCAACCTGTGGAGCTTGGAACCAACAGCGGCAGCAAGACCGCCATTTTGAGCGGATTAAAACCAGGCACGAAAATATTCATTGATCTCCCCCCCTGGGCTAAGCAAAAGCGCGACTGATCCACCCATTCCAACCAAGAGATCCATGACCATGGCCACCGACAAGCCAACACTGCTACTTGTGGATGGCCACTCCCTGGCCTTCCGAAGCTTCTATGCCTTCAGCAAAGGCGGGGAAGGTGGACTCGCCACAAAAGATGGCACGCCAACCAGCGTGACCTATGGCTTCCTCAAGGCCTTGCTGGATAACGCCAATGGCTTAAGCCCCAATGGAGTCGTGATCGCCTTCGACACAGCCGAGCCCACGTTTCGGCACAAACGAGATGTCAACTACAAGGCAAATCGAGATGTTGCACCCGATATCTTTTTTCAAGATCTAGAGCAGCTCCAGGAGATCCTCAAGGAGCAACTACGACTACCCCTCTGTCTGGCACCAGGCTATGAAGCCGACGATGTGCTTGGCACCCTGGCCAACCGAGGTGCCAATGAAGGCTGGCGGGTACGCATCCTCTCAGGAGATCGCGACCTGTTTCAACTTGTCGATGATCAGCGCGACATCGCCGTTCTCTACATGGGTGGAGGGCCTTATGCAAAAAGCAGTGGCCCGACTCTGATCGATGAAGCCGGCGTGATCAGCAAACTGGGAGTGGTGCCTGAAAAAGTGGTGGAACTCAAGGCCCTCACTGGCGATAGCTCTGACAACATCCCGGGAGTCAAGGGAGTGGGGCCGAAAACAGCCATCAACCTTCTCAAGGAGAATATTGATCTCGATGGCATCTACACCGCACTGGCCGAAGTGGAAGCAGAGGGAGCAAAAGCCAGTAGAGGAGCCATCAAAGGCGCCCTAAAAGGCAAGCTGAGTCATGATAAAGACAACGCCTACTTATCCAGAGAACTTGCCGAGATTTTGATCGACATTCCGCTGCCCGAGGATCCAACACTCGAGTTAAGCAACGTCGACAAGGAAACGCTCACAGCCCGCCTCGAAGCCTTGGAACTCAACAGCCTGGTGCGCCAGGTGCCACGCTTTGTTGCCACCTTCTCGACTGGGGGATTGAAGGCCAATCAAATCGACGAGAGCCAGGCAACTGCCAGTAAAACAAGCCCAACAAAAGTAGACAAGCCTGAGGCGAAACAAGCACAGGGAAGCGCCAAAGAGGTTGCGCCAGAAGCAACAAGCAAGCTCCCAGAACTGAAACCCGAGCTGATCACAACGCCAGAAGCTCTTGAGATTCTGGTAGGAAAATTAATGCGTTGCCGTGATCGTCTCGCCCCAGTAGCGGTTGACACTGAGACGACATCTCTTAATCCCTTTAAAGCTGAATTGGTTGGCGTTGGTGTCTGCTGGGGAGAAGCGCTCGATGATCTGGCCTACATCCCGATCGGCCATCGACAGCCAGAAGGACTACTGAGCGAGCAACCAACGCAGCAACTACCGCTAGCAAACATCCTTACGGCTCTAGCCCCCTGGCTTGCCAGTAAAGATCACCCGAAAGCGCTTCAAAACGCTAAGTACGACAGGCTAATCCTGATGCGCCACGGCCTCAGTCTTCAGGGCGTGGTGATCGACACCTTGTTGGCTGACTACCTCCGCGATGCCGTTGCCAAACACAGCCTGGAGTTGATGGCGGAGCGGGAATTTGATTTCAAACCAACGAGCTATAGCGAGCTGGTTGGCAAAGGACAAACCTTCGCCGATGTACCCATCGATGCCGCCAGCCTCTATTGCGGCATGGACGTTTATCTAACCAGGCGCTTAGCCCTGCTCCTGCATCCACAACTGCAGAGCATGGGATCTCAACTTCTGCCTCTACTGGAGCAAGTGGAACTGCCGCTTGAACCGGTTTTGGCATTAATGGAAGCCACCGGCATTCGCATCGACCTGCCCTATTTGCAGACACTTTCCGTTGAACTGGGTGAGACCTTAGAGCGCCTGGAACAACAAGCGCGAGAAGCAGCCGGAGTGGACTTCAACTTGGCCTCCCCCAAGCAATTGGGCGAACTGCTATTTGAAACACTTGGACTGAATCGCAAAAAATCCAGACGCACCAAAACAGGCTGGAGCACAGATGCAACGGTGTTGGAGAGACTCGAGGCTGATCATCCCGTGGTGCCTCTGGTGCTGGAGCACAGAGTGCTCAGCAAACTACGCAGCACCTACGT
>CATBLW010000144.1 GCA_949486985.1 Prochlorococcus marinus str. MIT 9215 | reverse complement strand
GCCTCTATCTCTGATACCAGCTTGTGAGGGCCACCGCTAAAGCATCGGCGGCATCATCAGGGCGGGGTGGATGCTCAAGATTGAGTTCTCGCATCACAGCATCAAGAACTTCGTTTTTGTCGGCATGACCTGAACCTGCAAGAGCAAGTTTGATTTGCATCGGTGGAAACTCCACCACCGGAATATGAAAACGAGCCAGGGTCATAATCACCACACCACGGGCTTGAACCACGCTGATGGTTGTGCTGGAGCGGTAGAAGAAAAATTTCTCAACTGCTGCAAGCTCGGGCTTCCATGCCCGGATCAGTTGGCGTAGATCGGAGGCGATCTCCACCATCCGATCGCCTTCGCTTTGGCCGCGTTCGGTGCTGATGATGCCGCAATCAAGCATTTGCTGTTGGCCATTCCCTGTGTCGATGACCCCATAGCCGACTCGAGCGAGGCCGGGATCGATGCCAAGGATGCGCAAAACAGCCTTAACCCGCTACAGCAAGTTCAAAGTCAGCTCGATCGCTGCTTTCGCTGCGTTCAAACACCTTGCAGAACATTTTGACGACTCGGTCCCCGGAATCGATCTGTTCCAGTGGGTCTTTCCGCAGACGATGCCTTACGGCGCAGGAGATAACACGCGCCACATCGTCTTCTGAAACTTCGGTTCGCCCTTCAAATGCTGCCAGGGCTCTTGCAGCGCGGTTGGTGACGATGTCGCCGCGCAGGCCATCAACATCGAGCTCTCCACAGACAGCGGAGATGCGCAGACGTAGATCGTTGTCGATGCTGACGCTTTCAAGGCGCTTCTGTGCGTCAACGACCTTTTGCTGCAAGGCATTTTGGTTGGCTTGAACTGACACCGAGAAGTTTTCAGGATCACTATCGAACGCTGTTCGTTGATCCACAACTTGCACCCGTAATTCAGGGTCGCGAACGGTGCGTACTTCCACGCTCATCCCAAAGCGATCAAGCAATTGCGGCCGTAGTTCTCCTTCCTCTGGGTTGCCGGAGCCAATGAGAACGAATCGGGCAGGATGACGAACTGAAATACCTTCCCGTTCCACAGTGTTCCAGCCTGAGGCGGCGGAATCCAGAAGCACATCCACAAGATGGTCGTCGAGAAGATTGACTTCATCGACGTAGAGCAGTCCTCGGTTCGCTTTGGCGAGAAGACCGGGTTCAAAAGCTCGTACGCCTTCGCTGAGTGCCTTCTCGATATCAATCGTGCCGCAGAGGCGATCTTCTGTTGCCCCAAGAGGTAAATCAACCATGGGAACTTGCTTCCCTTCGGTTGATAGCTGTTCGCCTTGTTCCATCCGTTGGCGCACTTCAGTGCTTTGTAGATCCGGATCGGATGGAGAGCTGTTGTAGGGGTCACCAACAACGACATCAATGCCTGGGAGAAGATCCGCTAGGGCACGGATTGTTGTGGATTTGCCTGTGCCACGATCACCCATGATCATCACGCCGCCAATGCGTGGATCGATCACATTGAGCAGTAAAGCTAGCTTCATCTCCTCCTGACCAATCACGGAGGTAAATGGGAAGACCCTGCGCTTCTGCGGTGAACTCACGGGTTGATGGCTGGCTATGGGTTGGATTGTTTCACAGGTAGGAGCGTTAGCACCTGGGGAGGAGTGGCATCGGCTGGATAAATCAGTCTTACCCGCAGCTTGCGGGTTTGCCCTGGTGTGATGGTTACCGACCCAAGATTCGGGCCTTTTTGGCCTTTGCGCAGCACGAGGTGGAAGCGTTGAGGACCTAGGTCATGACTTGATTTGTTGTCGAGTCCACTCACTTCGATCAAGCCACGAAACATTACGGGCCCTGTTGTTGAGGATTGGAAGTCGAGGTGGGTGTTGTTCTTGTCGTTTTTGATTGGCGACTCGATTTTGAGCAACATGGTTTTTGAATGTTTCGAGTCGTTGTAAAGCGGCAAGGTGAGGTCATATTCCACCCCGTAGTTGCCATGAGCTGCCCAGGCTGTGCCCTGGTAGTGGCTGATGAGTTCAGCGGTTTGTACTTGGCCTGTGCCAAGCCGGCCTCTCTCGATACTGCTGATTGGCCAGGAGATGGGGCTATTAGCGAGGCGTAGAACTGAACTGCCAGGGTCTGTGATCTTGGCTTTCCATGTGCTGCCAACTTGGATGCCGCTGACTCGTGAATAGATGATCTTGCCGTTGCTGCCCCTTGGCGTGGGGGTATGTTCCTTGGCGCTGAGTTTGCCGCTCTCAAGAAGTTCAATCCAGCGCTGCAGCGATGGGGCTTCTTGTCCTTTTCCGTAGCCAGCCAAGGTGGCCAAGGCAATGGCTCCGTTGCTGTGCAAGCGCATCTGAAGATTTCGGCCATTCAGCAGTGGGTCGAGTCCTGCGACTGGAATGGGAAGCACGATCAAGGCACTCGGGCTGCCAGGCATCAGTTGCCATTGATTGGGTAGCTCCGAGGCCTGGTTCCCTCTGAGCAGATCACCTGCGACTCGACTGCCCGGCCCGGCGGCAATCGCTGAGGTGGTTTCTGCTATCACCGCTGGAAGGGGAAGAAAAGGCGCTGCTGTCTGACCTGTTGTTGTTGCTTGTGAAAGAGAGGTGCTGCCAGCTAATAACTTCAGCGTTATGGGTTCGTTCCCTAGAGGCTGGGCCAATACGGCAAGCCAAAGGGTGACGTCAGGTTCATCCTTTTGCCCGTCATAAACATGATGGCTGAATAGATCGAAACGACCGTCAAGCGTTACGGCCAGATTGCTCTGGCTTGTCTTATGAGCGGTGTTTTGACTGTGCTTGGCGGGGAAGGTGGATAGCAAAATTCCCTCACCTTTGATCAGTTCGGGGTTGTTGTCGTTCACCATCAACACCCTGTCCAATTCACCTGGCAGGGGTCTGACCTCTTGTTGTCTCTGTTCAATGCTTGGGGCTGCACTGGTGACAGGACTGATCAACAGGCCTTGCACCGCAAGCAGGGCACTGGCAAGCAAGACAGGTGAATTCATGATGGCTGTCTGCTTATTGCTGGTATTGCTGGCGGTGCTGCTGGTTTGGGTCGAAGGACCGGAGCCATCGCTGCAGCCATATCCCTGATCAACTCCGTTGAACGAGGGTCATTGAAGGGGCCTTTGACGAGAAAGCCTGCAACCGCTCGTGTTCCATCTGGCATTTCAATCAAGCCTGCATCGGCATAGGCGATGCCGATATCCCCAGTCTTGTTAAACACCC
Source organism: Prochlorococcus marinus str. MIT 9215 (assembly GCA_949486985.1). Classification (GTDB taxonomy): domain Bacteria; phylum Cyanobacteriota; class Cyanobacteriia; order PCC-6307; family Cyanobiaceae; genus MIT-9215. The sequence continues at coordinate 8,243 of CATBLW010000144.1, read as the reverse complement.
GATAGCCCTTCACCAGCAGAATCTCGTCAGGTGCTCCCTGTGTCCCTCCGAGCCCCTTAAGAAGGCCTCCTGGAAGGAGGCGGTTGGAGCGTGAGGTGCTCATCACCTCTCGGAATAAATCACGGGTGCGAAGGGAGAGGACTTCGCCTGTATCGACAAGTGCAAGGCTTCTTGCAAGATCCCGGGCGCTTGTGGTGTTGGTTCCCTCTAGATCTGGCAACCAGTTGTTCACGATTGTGCTGCTGAGTCCGAGGAGAGCGAAGTGCTCATTGACGACCTCTTTCCCACCGATGCGTTGAATCAGCAGATTAGTGGCTGTGTTATCGCTGACCCGGATCATTTCAGTGGCGACTTCGTGGGTGGGGAAGCGACTGCCAAGAGGCCGGCTTGCCATCCAGCCGGAACCTCCTCCTTGCAGCTCTTTGGTGAGTTTGAGAGGCTCATTCCAGCTGAGTTGTCCGTTGTCGACTAGTTCAAGAGCTGCGAGCAGGATTGGTGTTTTGATCGAACTGGCAGCTGGGAGAGCCCTGTCTGGGTCGAGCTCGGCATAGTTGCCGTTATCGAGAACCAGCATGAATGCGCTGACCTGCAAATCGGGTTGCTGGGCAGCGAGTTCTTGCCAGCGGGCGCTCAGGTTTGTGATTTCGTTTTTTGTTTGGAAGCGTCCTGGCAGTAAGGCTTGCCGTTTTCGATTAATCGAGTTGTTGAGCTGTTGCTGATTCGGGCTATCTGTTGATGCTCCTTTTGGGAGTAACCAACTTGGAAGGGGAATGGAAACCGGCAGGCTCAATCTCCCTTGCTTGACCTGGGGGGCCAAGATTTTTAGTGCTGAGCCCGTGATCACTCCAAGGCCTATCCCCATCAGGACGAGGCGCACCACAAGTCGCATCGGGCGACTCCAGGTTGAGCTTTTGCGGGTATGGCGACTGCTGGCCAAGAGAGGCAATCATCAGGAGCTTGGCTGAGGTTAAGAGTCGCGCGAATGGATCGCCCATTGGAGTTGCCGAACCATTCCCCGCAGCATCGCCACTTCTTCAGGACGAACAGCTGCTCGTTGCAACAAGCTGCGCATTTTTGTCATGCGTGGCTCGGCCGTGTGGTTCAGCAGGAAGCCCACTTCGAGCAGAAGCTTTTGTGCATCACTTAAGCAATCGTTGAGTTGACGAGGTGATGCTGGATCCGCCTCTTGGCCTTGTGCATTGCTGGATGAAGAGGATTGCTGACAGCGCCGTAGTTCATAGAGCACGACGGCAACAGCATGAGAAAGATTGAGGGAGGGGTAGTTGGGGTTGGATTGCAGTGAAATCACTCGTTGAGCAAGTCCTAGCTCTTGGTTGGTAAGGCCTCGGTCTTCTCTGCCGAATACGAGTGCAACAGGATCCTCACTTTGATTATCAAGCAACCAGGGCAAGGCCTGTTCAGGAGATTGAAGGGGGATCTCTCCGTGATCGATACGTCCACAAGTGGCCACCACTCTTTTGCAGTCGGCGATGGCATCGAGCAGGCAAGAGAATCGCGTGGCCTCCTTGAGCAATGTTGAACCTCGGACGGCCATGCGCAGTGCTTCTGGGTCGTTGGGATCACATCGGGGAGACACCAAGCGGAGTTCCTCTACCCCGAAATTGAGGCAGAGCCTGGCCACACTGCCAATATTCAGAGGGCCAGCAGGTTCGACCAAAATGACTTTGATGGCCAGTTGGCTGCCATCGAAAGTTGACTCCCTATTCAGATTCAACTGAGGGAATGCAGATGGGCCAGCAGGTCTGCCATCGCCTGAGGCTCCATCTCAAAACTAGGCATCGGCGGTGTTGTCCCCCCAACGACTTGCTTGATCAATTTTGCATCGCTGCGTCGGTTGCTGACATTGTGGAGATCAGGACCTAATAATCCTTGGGCACCGATGCCGTGGCAGCCGGCGCAGTTCATGCGGAACAGCTGGCCTCCGTGTTCTGCTGAACCCTGCAACTCAATTGTGGCGTTGATGTAGGGATCTCGTTTCGGTGAGCCGAGAAACAAGATCGACAGGATGAGGAATGAAGCCGCTGCTAAGGCCAGCAGCCCCCCTACAACCCAGCGGCTGCTTTCCGTTGAGTTTGCAGCAGTTGATGACGGGCCCGTCACGGCGACTTAAAGGGCATGGAACTATTGTGCTGAATCATTCACTTGGCCGCGACCAAATGATCGAACCCCTTCTTTGCGGAATCGTTTTGGGTCTCATTCCTGTAACCCTGCTTGGTTTGTTTGTTGCTGCTTGGAATCAGTACCGACGCAGTAGTGCTCTCGAGGGCTGATCAACAGTAGGGCGCTGCTCCCATAGAGCCGACGGTCCTGTTCAATCCATTCTGGCGGGGTCTCAAGAGGGGAGTCTCCGGCATGCTCACAGATCACCAATGCATGTTCCTGAAGCCAATCACCCTCAAGAAGGGCTTTGAGAACCGGTTCATAGAGCATTGATGCATAAGGCGGATCGAAATACACCAGGTTGAAGCCTTGCTGCGTTTCAGGCCAAGGATGTTTGAAGTGGGTTGAATGCCAACCTTTCTTCAGCCATGTCAATAGGTCATGGCGGATCACCTCCACGTCAGTTTGTTGCGAGTTGGCCGCGGCGATTGTCATCAGATTGGCTTTGCAAATACTGGCTGTTTTGCTGTTGTTCTCAACAGCCACAACCCTTCTGGCTCCATTCAGCAAGGCTTCACAGCCCATGACTCCACTGCCACTGCAAAGATCGAGCCAGTGGCTGTTTTGGAGGCGAGGTGCGAGAAGGTTGATCACGGCTTCGCGCACGCGACTGGTGGTTGGCCTTGTGCCTTTCCCTGCAGGGCTCTGCAGTTTTCGCCCTCCTGAAACTCTTAGCTGTCCAGTCAAGACAGGATCTTTGCGCCTGTTTCCAGCCATTGCAGCCAACGTTTCAGCATGCGTTGCCCGGCCTTGGCAGACTTTTCGGGGTGAAATTGACAGGCTCCTAGCCTGCCTTGCCAAACCATCGCTGTGACATTGGTTTGGCCATAGGCTGCGGTGGCAGCCAGATTGCTTGCATCGCTAGGGATAGCGGCATAGGAATGCACGAAATACATCCAGCTGCCTGGATCGCCCTGTTCAAGCAATGGACAGTCGTTCTGCTGTTGAAGTGGAGCCCAGCCCATATGGGGAATGCGTTCCCCTTGGTTGGTTGGTAGTCGTTGAACGTGGCCCTTGAGCAGTCCCAGTCCAGCAGAAAGGCCTTCATCACTGGATTCGAATAGCAACTGAAGCCCAAGGCAGATGCCAAGGAGAGGTTTGTCGCCCTGAACCCAACGCTTCAGATCTGGTACAAGTTCGGTTTGCTCAAGATGTGCCATGGCCGGATCAAAAGCGCCGACACCAGGCAAAATCAGGGCATCACAATGATCAAGTTCGTCAGGGTGACGAACCAGTTGAAGAGAACTGTTGAGCCTTTCAAAGGCCTTCTGCACGGAATGCAGATTGCCCATGCCGTAATCAATGAGGCCCAGACGCGTTTTCACAACAATCCTTTGATGTCTGATTTCAAGGGTTTATCAAACATCCACCGCCATGAAGTTGCTCTGGTGGTTCGGTTCTGAATCTGGAGTAAGGGTTAGAGGTATTTGGAAATGGTCCCGGAAAGGGTTGCCTTAGGGACAGCGCCAACCACGGTGTCGACCTTTTGACCTGCGTTGAACACGATCAAGGTTGGGATGCTACGAATGCCGTACTGGCTTGCAACGTTGGGGTTTTCGTCGGTGTTGAGCTTGAAGACTCTGATCTTGCCGTCGAATTCTTTGGCGATCTCATCAACGATCGGGGCGACCATGCGACAGGGCCCACACCATGGGGCCCAGAAATCAACCAGCACTGGCACGTCACTTTGAAGGACGTCCTGCTCAAAAGAGGCGTCTGTGACAGCGGCGGCACTGGACATTCCTTGAGATCTATGAATGAACCCAAAACTTAGCAACTGTTTTGACTTGATTCAGACTTTCTCTTCGTCAGGAGTGAGAAACGTGACGGTCGCAGGAGGAGAAGACTAAAAGCCCGAACGCGTCGGGCCGGGGGTGTGAGGAGTGTGTGGGCCGAAGCCCTCACAGCTTGATATTAGCTCTTGCGCCTATGAAAACCACGGCCTCAACTGTAAGGAGGACTGGTTGATTATTTGCCCATGCCTAGTCTCTGGGCCTTCTGGTAAACCTTGCCTTCAGTAAGCAGAGATGGTGCAACCACAACCTCAACGGTTTGCATCTCTTTGATGGTGCGGGCGCCAAGAGTGCCCATGGATGTCTTGATGGCTCCAAGGAGGTTGTGGGTGCCGTCGTCGAGCAAGGCAGGCCCACGCAGGATGCGTTCGAGGCTGCCGATCTTGCCAACGTTGATTCTTGTTCCTCTTGGGAGCACTGGACTTGGGGTTGCCATGCCCCAGTGGAAGCCACGACCAGGAGCTTCTTCTGCTCTGGCGATTGGTGAGCCGATCATCACCGCATCTGCACCACAAGCAATGCATTTGCAGATATCACCTCCGGTGATGATTCCGCCATCGGCAACAATCGGGACGTATCGGCCACTTTCCTGCTCGTAATCATCTCGAGCAGCAGTGCAGTCGGCGACAGCAGTGGCCTGAGGGATTCCAACGCCAAGAACGCCTCTAGAGGTGCAGGCCGCTCCTGGGCCGATCCCCACCATCACTCCAGCAGCACCAGCCCGCATCAATTGAAGCGCGACGTCATAGGTGACGCAGTTGCCAATGACTACTGGTACGCCCATGTCTTGGCAAAGGGCTTTGAGGTCGAGACTCTCACGACCTTCAGGGCCAATGTGCTCTGTTGATACAACTGTCGCCTGAACAAAAAACAGATCGGCTCCAGCCTCTGCGACGGTCTTCCCGAATCGCATGGCAGCGACAGGGGTGCCGCTGACTGCTGCAATGCCACCTTGTTGTTTGATCTCTTGAATGCGAAGTCGGATCAGCTCCTCTTGTACCGGTTGGCTGTAAATCTCTTGCATCAGAGGGACAAAGTCGTCCTTGCCGACGCTCGCGATGCGATCCAAAACTGGGTTTGGGTCGCTGTAACGGGTTTGAACTCCTTCTAGGTTCATCACCCCCATGGCGCCAAGGCGAGAGAGCTCAACAGCCACTCCCACATCGACCACGCTGTCCATGGCGCTGGCAATGATCGGAATCTCACGCTCGATGCCCCCAAGGCTCCAGCGGGTGTCTGTGACATCTGGATCTACCGTGCGATCGCCTGGGACAAGGGCGATTTCGTCGATGCCATAGGCCCGGCGAACGACCTTGGAGCGTCCGAGCTGAATGTTCACCGCGAGCCAATTAATGTCTGGCCAAGTTACCAACTTGGGAAGGGTTGGTCAGAGCCTTTTTTAGCTTTTGCTGTCACTCTTGCCGCGGAAGGCATGCCAGCGATCGAGAACTCCTGAAATCACCTCCTGGCGATCTTTGCTGCGAATCATTCGGCTCAATAAGAACCAAATCAGCCAGATCACACCAGTGAGTTCAAGCAGGCCGGGTAGAAGAGGCACGCTGTCGATGGCGGCCATGACTCCGCTATAGACCCTCAAGGCCAGCAAAACGGCAATCAGACCTGCTAGCAGCAGGACGGGTTGACGCAATCGTTGCCATTGATCTTTTAGATCGTTCTGTTGCCACCAGCTGATTACTTTCCCTGAAAGGATTTTCCACTCTCCGCCTTGATTTTCATCGCCAGGCAATGGATTACTGATTGCCGGAATACTGACTCTTTCGATGATGTCAGGGTCTTCTGCTGTTGCATCCTTTTGCTGTTTTGATGATTTGTCCTGAGTTTTGGATGTTGCAGCTTCTTCCTGAACGACTTCGGCGGACGTTTCTGTTTCAGCAACCTCTGGTTTGTCTTTTTTGTCTTTGACCAGGTCCTTGTCTTTGATCAGCTCCTTGTCTTTGATTGTTGCCTTGTCAGCAACCAATCCTTGATCAGCATCGTCAAAAGCAGAGTTGACTTTTTTGCTCTTTGACTTGGCGGATGGATCGTTGGCTTGACCAATGGCTTGACCGATCGCTGGTTTTGGTTCTTTCTGTTGCGGAGAGGTTATGGGTAGTTCTGGTGCAATCGATTGAGGCTTGCTGCTCGTCTTGACTTCAGAGACAGCAGCTTCAGAGAGAGGGGCTGTGACGGGAGCATCCCCTGGTTTGAGACCATCCACTGGCTCAAGAACATCCACTGGTTCCAGAACATCCATGGCGTCTGTGGTGTCGTCGTTGTTCTTTGGCTTGGGGCTAGAGCTTGCTTCAGGGCTGAAGCTTGTCGCTGTTGATTCTCTGGTTGTTGATTCCGCTGTTGAAGATGCGGCAGTTATGGATTCGGCAGATTCTTCAGATGTCTCGTTGGACGAAGGTGTTGCTTCAGCGGTTTGCTTAGAAACCTCCGCTGGCTCTTGAAATGATTCAGCGGACTCCTCATTGCCTTTTGAGGTGCTCTCTGATTTGGATTCCTCTGCCGTGCTCATTGTCCCCAATCTCGACTAGCACAAGATTTTAAGAGGGTTGTCTAGTGCTGATTCATTGACTTTTAAAAGCCCTCACAGTATTTGGAGTGGATTTTGTTGATCTGATGGCTCAAGCCATCGGTTGCCGAGATAACCTGTAATGAAGGCAGGTAGCTTTTTGTATGGCGGATCCAGTGGGACCCGGTAGTGGCGTTCCCGGAGAGTCCGACGATCGGATTATCCAGACTGACCTGCGTAACGAGATGTCGCGCTCCTATTTGGAGTACGCGATGAGCGTGATTGTCGGGCGTGCCCTGCCTGATGCTCGCGATGGACTCAAACCTGTTCACCGTCGCATCCTCTACGCGATGTATGAGCTGGGCTTGACCAGTGATCGGCCTTATAGGAAGTGTGCTCGGGTTGTTGGCGAGGTTCTCGGTAAGTACCACCCGCATGGAGATACAGCCGTCTACGACGCCTTGGTGCGGATGGCTCAGGACTTCTCGATGCAGATGCCCTTGATTGATGGGCATGGAAATTTTGGCTCGGTTGATAACGACCCACCTGCAGCCATGCGATATACAGAATCGCGGTTGCAGTCGTTAACGACGGACAGCCTTCTCGAGGATATTGAAGCCGAGACGGTTGATTTCGCTGACAACTTTGATGGCTCTCAGCAGGAGCCAACGGTTCTGCCTTCCCGCATTCCCCAGTTGTTGCTGAATGGCTCCTCAGGGATCGCTGTCGGAATGGCAACGAACATTCCGCCTCATAATCTCGGCGAGCTTATTGATGGTTTGCAAGCTCTTATCTCCAACCCTGAGTTGAGTGATCAAGAGTTGATGACGATTATCCCTGGACCTGATTTCCCTACAGGCGGGCAGATCCTCGGGCGTAGTGGTATCCGAGAGACCTATCTCGGCGGGCGTGGTTCTGTGACCATGCGTGGGGTTGCCAATATCGAAACAATCGAAGCCCCTGGCCGCCCTGATCGTGATGCTGTGATCATCACTCAGTTGCCATATCAAACCAACAAAGCAGCTCTAATTGAGAGAATTGCTGAGATGGTTAATGATAAAAAGTTGGAAGGTATTTCTGATATACGAGATGAAAGTGATCGGGATGGAATGCGAATCGTCATTGAATTGAGGCGTGATGCATATCCCCAGGTTGTACTTAATAATCTTTTTAAATTAACCCCTCTCCAGAGCAATTTTAGCGCCCATATGTTGGCGCTTGTTGATAGTGAGCCGGTGCTTCTTACCCTGCGCAAGATGTTGCAGGTTTTCCTTGAATTTCGTGTTGAAACGATTGAAAGGCGTACGCGTTATTTACTTCGCAAGGCAGAAGAGCGCGATCACATCCTGCTTGGACTTCTGCTTGCGCTCGATCAGCTTGACCCGATTATCGCCTTGATTCGGGCAGCTTCTGATACGGCTACTGCCCGTAAGCAGCTTCAGGAGCGTCATGGCCTTACGGAGATTCAGGCCGATGCCATCTTGCAGATGCAATTAAGGCGCCTTACTGCTTTGGAGGCCGACAAGATTCGCCTTGAACATGAGGATCTTGTTAGCAAGATTGCTGATTACAAAGACATCCTTGGCAGGCGTGAGCGTGTGTTCAGCATCATTGAGGAAGAATTAGCGAAGCTGCGCGAAAAGCACTATTTGCCAAGAAGAACAGAGATTCTTGATCTTGGTGGTGGACTTGAAGATATTGATTTGATTGCTAATGAGCGATCTGTGGTTCTGCTTACTGAGGCTGGCTAT
>CATBLW010000143.1 GCA_949486985.1 Prochlorococcus marinus str. MIT 9215 | reverse complement strand
TCTCAACTGCCAATTCAAGATCCTCTTGATCAACATCTCGCGATGGATCAGCCGTCTGGCCAAGAGAGAATTTTTCAACCGCCGCTGCATCTGGAGAAGGCTCCTTAATGCCGCAGACATCTCGATACATCTGGTCGTACTCAATCGCCGAACGATCCCAGCTGAAATTCGCAGCCATGCCTCGCAACTGCAGCTCACGCCAACATTCACGATGGCGGAATGCCTCCCATGACCTCACCAGAGCGGTATAAAAATCAATCGGCTCAAAGCGATCGAAGCAGAATCCCGTACCTGTTTCATGAATCGGGTCATGGGCTGGAACCGTATCCACAAGGCCACCCACTTTGCGCACCACCGGCACGCAGCCATAGCGCATGGCTAACAGCTGGCTAATCCCACAAGGCTCAAATCGACTCGGCATCAAGAAGGCATCGCTACCGCCATAAATCAAGTGGGCAAGTTGATCGTCATAAGTAAGGAATACGGCAAAGCGGCCAGGATGCTTAATCGCCATCTGCCACAAGCCAGCCTCCAAGCCACGATCACCTGAACCCAACACAACAATTTGAGAATCGGTGTAAGCGAGTAAACGATCGGCAACTTGCAACAACAGATCCACGCCTTTCTGATCCACCAACCGGCTCACCATGCCCAGCAGATACGTGTCTGGATTGACATCCAAGCCAACCCGCTCTTGCAAAGCCCGTTTGTTTAGATCACGACCAGAAAGATCATCTGAGCTAAACGGTGCCGCAAGGTTGTCATCTGTTTCTGGATTCCAGGCCTCGAGATCTATGCCATTCAGAATCCCGCGCAACTTGCCAGAGATGTAATTCAGCAAGCCATCAAGATTCTCCCCATATTCAGGTGTACAAATCTCTTTTGCATAAGTAGGAGAAACAGCATTCACCCGATCTGAATACAGCAACGCCGCCGCCATTGTGTGATCGCCTTGCATATACCAAGGGCACCATGTAACTCGATCCAACTTCCAGCGCCATGGTCCCTGATATTTGAGATTATGAATCGTGAATACGGTGCTGATTTCTGGGTCCTGATGCATCCATACAGGAATCATTCCTGTATGCCAATCGTGGCAATGGAGCACCTCTGGCTTCCAGAAGTTCCAAGCAAATTCAGACGTAGCGCTTGCAAAAAATGTAAAGCGCCAATCTTCATCCTCTCCGCCATAAATGCGCTCAGGATCAAAAACTGGATGTCCCACCAGATAAATCGGTAAATCATTCGTGGGATGCCTGGTCTCAAAAATGGCGAACTCTGTTCCCATCGTCTGACCACGCCAGACCGGTTCAGACGAGATCTCCAGCACGCTCCAAAGCTTGCTGTAACCCGGCATGATCAGACGCACGTCGTGATCAAGTTTGGCTAGGGCCGGTGGAAGCGAGCCCACCACATCACCCATACCACCGACCTTGACCATCGGCGCGCATTCGGCGGCAGCAAACAGCACGCGCATTGTCAGGCCAGGAGAAAACGGCGGACAAACTCTACGAGCCTGCCCTGATTGGATTAGTGGAGCAGCCTGACTGGACTGCCAACGTTGACAAGCGTGGCGAGAGTCTTGATGTCGCTACTGATATCAAATGCTCATGGCAGCCAGGGGGAATCGGAGAAATCTGGCTGCCGTTTTTCCAAGAAGGCATTGCGCCCTTCTTGGGCTTCATCAGTTCGATAGAAGAGATGGGTGGTATGCCCAGCCAATTCTTGGATGCCAGCCAAGCCATCGGTTTCAGCATTGAAGGCCGCCTTCAAACAACGAATGGCTGTGGGGCTGTGCTGCAGCACATCTTGAGCCCAGCGCACACCTTCGGCCTCAAGGCCATGGAGAGGAACAACGGCATTGACCAAACCCATCTGCAACGCCTCTTCCGCGCCGTACTGACGGCAAAGGAACCAGATCTCACGGGCTTTGCGCTGACCAACAACCCTGGCTAAATAGCCAGCACCAAAGCCAGCATCAAAACTTCCTACCCGCGGACCGGTCTGGCCGAAGACGGCATTATCCGCCGCCAAGCTGAGGTCACACAACAGATGCAAAACCTGGCCGCCGCCAATCGCATACCCAGCCACCAGGCCAATCACCACCTTGGGCAAACTGCGAATGATGCGCTGCAGATCAAGCACATTCAGACGAGGCAACCCCTCATCGTCGAGATAACCACCATCGCCACGAACGCTCTGATCGCCTCCTGCGCAAAAGGCATAACCACCATCCTCAGCAGGGCCGACGCCCGTGAACAAAACAACCCCTAAACGCTGATCGTCTCGAATCCGCGTGAATGCATCACAGAGCTCAACCACGGTGCGGGGTCGAAAGGCATTGCGCTTGGCTGGTCGATTGATCGCAACCCGAGCAATTCCCTCTTGGCTGCGATCCAGAAGGATGTCCTGGTAGTCACCCCATGGTTCCCAAACAACGGTGGGTTCACCTGGCAACACCCGCCTTGGCAAACCATCAGAAGGGCTGGAATCCATCGCCATCGGCTTCAGCAATCAACCAACCCATTCTGGGAAGTCGCCTGCAAATGGTTGGCCAAGCCTTCATGCAAGCTCTTCCGCAAAGCAGCATCCGCCTGCCTATTGGTGCAAACCCGCAGCAATACAGGCCCCGACATGGCAAAAGCCCATTCCAAGGCCTGGGGAAGATCCTCGAGACAAGCCAACTGCCGATGCGGAATGGCGTGAGCAGCGGCCAGCGCCAGAGGGTCCACCGCCTGGGGCATGGCAAATAACTGCTCGAAAGCTTCAGCTGGCTCCGTTCGCACAGGAAGCTGCTGAAAGATGCCACCACCAGCGTTATCGATCAGCAGCACCACAAGTGGTGGCCGCTGAGCAGGCGTCAGCAACCATCCGTTGCTGTCATGAAGCAACGCCAGGTCACCACTCACCAATAAGGCCGGGCCAAGCGCCATCGATAAGCCCATCCCTAAGGAAAGCGTGCCATCGATACCTGAAGCACCACGAAAGCCAAAACAACGCCTGGAGAATGCGGCCAGATCGGCATAAGCAAGCCAGTCCCTTACAGGACTACTGCTCGCCAACATCACTGGACAGTCCTTGGGCAGAAGTCGCGGTAAGCAGCGGGCAAGGGCTGGTTCACAAACGGCACCCTGTAGAGGCAACTGCTGATCCAGCCATTCCGCAGCACATTGATCGATGGCCTGCCAACTCTTCAGAAGAGGATTGGTTTGCGGCGGCAACGTTTGCAGGGCATCAACAGGGTCACGAGAGCGTTGGCGGCGCTGGCGAAAACGCTGCCACCAAGACGACAGCCCATCACTCCATTGCACAGAAAGCCCTAGCGGATCAAGGCAACGTTGATCACCCTCAGTGATCAACAACTGGCCTTCCCCAAGGCATTGCAACCATGCCTCAAGTCGGCGACTAGCCGCCATCGGTCCCAGCCGCAGCACCTGAAGCGACGAGGGAACAGCAACCAGCCCATCAGGCAACAGCAGCTCCCAATGGCGAATCAAGCCCGGTTGATCTGCCGCCACTCCTGAAAGGGGATCGGCCAGCACAGGCCAGCCACTCAAGGATTGCCATTCACGCAACGCCTGCTGAAAAGCAGGGAGGTCTTCACAGCGGCCTCGCCAAGGGCCCGCCACCACAACGCCGGGTTCAGCAGGACTGAGTTCGGGCCAGGGCTGCTGTTGAGTTACTAGCTGCTGTTGAGTTACTAGCTGCTGTTGAGTTACTAGCTGCTGCTGAGCCTTTTCCTGCACTTCAGATGCCGCCGC
>CATBLW010000142.1 GCA_949486985.1 Prochlorococcus marinus str. MIT 9215 | reverse complement strand
GCTGCCCTGGCTTTCATTTGAAAAATCTGCCCTTCGCGAGCCTTGAGATCAGGCGTGATGAAGCGCTCTTCATTGGCCAGGGTTTGGCGACGAATCCAATGGTCAGGAACGTTGCTGGAACGCGCTTTAGTTACTGCTAGGAAATAACCAAAGGTGCGGTGATATTGGAGGCGAAGATTGCTATTGCCGCTGTTTTGTCGCTCGATGGCTTCCTGTGTTGCTAGCCATGCGTCCTGATCATCGAGTTGGTTGCGCAGACCATCGAGGATGGGGTCAACGCCGTCGTGGATCAGTCCTCCATCGCTGAGGCTTAGCGGTGGATTGTCGATCAAGTGATTGCGAATGAGGGCGGCAAGTTCGATGAGAGTCGGGTCAATCGCCAAGAGCTCCTCGATCCATTCCGGTGCCTGATCGAGTTGCCCCTCAAGCTGTTTGGCAAGGCGAGGCAATCGCATCAGACCATCGGCGATGGCAACCAGATCACGCGCCCCGGCTTGGCCGGCGCCGGCGCGGCCTGCCAAGCGCTCCAGGTCGCCCATGGGCCGGAGCAAACGGCGCAGTGCTTGCCGCAGCTCTCGGGCTTTGATCAGCTTGCTGACAACAGCTTGCCGTTTGCGAATGGCATCGGCTGACATCAAAGGAGCTTCCAACCAGCGCCGTAAGCAGCGGCCACCCATGGCTGTCAGGGTTCTGTCGATAGCCCATAACAAGGAGCCATGAAATTGGTTGTCCCGTTGGGTTGCTGTTAATTCGAGATTCCGGCGTGTCTGGGCGTCCAGCACCAGAGCATCGCCTGCATAGGTGATGCGCGGCCGATCCAAGGGCATGGGAGCTTTGACCAAGGCCTCGCTGTTGTTGTGCTCGAGGGGCTTGGTGTCTTTGAGGTAGGCCAATAATCCCCCCGCAGCGCGTAGGGCGAGTGGTACCTCTTGCAGGCCCAGACCATCGAGAGTGCTGAGTTGGTAATGGCTCTTCAGTGATCGTTCAGCTTCCGGGTAGCTGAACGGTGTACTGGACATCGTGGTCAGCTGTACCCGTTCCGGACACCAGCTTGGGGAGCTGTTGGGATCACCCCAGAGCAATTCGGCAGCGTCGAGTTGAGCCAGTTCTTGATGCAGCGCCGCGCTGTCTTGTCGTTGGGTTATGAGGAATTCACCGGTGCTCACATCTGTACTGGCAAGCCCCCATTGGCAAGCTTCACCCTCTTGAGCGGGTTCAACCACAACGGCGGCGAGCCAGTTGTTGCGCCGCGCCGCCAGCATTCCTTCTTCAATGACCGTCCCAGGTGTTAGCACTCTGGTGATGCCGCGTTTGAGCAGTTCCCCTTTCGCGGCAGTCGTTTCCAGTTGGTCGCATAGGGCCACGCTGAGGCCGCGACGGATCAGTTCTGTGCAGTAGCGCTCGGCTGCGTGATGGGGAATGCCAGCCATCGGCACACGCCCGATGGCTTTGCCTCCTTCTTTGCCAGTCAGGGTGAGCTCGAGCAAGCGCGAGAGCTGAATGGCATCTTCAAAAAAACATTCAAAAAAGTCCCCGAGTCTGTAGAGGAGAATCCTTTCTGGGTGCTCGCTTTTTAGCTCGACATAGTGCCGCAGCATCGGCGTGAGTTGCTGCGGATCCACCAGGTTGTGATGTGCCCAGGCGGGCTGGTCGTCGACTGTTGATTGCTCACCGGCTTCAATTTTCTTGGCATCGTTTGGGCTGCTGCTTTTCTCCCCGCGGTCGATCGCTTCAGATTCAGCCTGTTGTCGCTTGCGAGGTCGCGTCTTGGCATCGACAACCAGGCTGTTGTCATCCAACTCTTCAGAAGGTTTGAAGTCTGCAATGTTGTTCTGATCTGAATCCTGGGTTGGTTCAGGATCGAGACCAAAAAGGCTTCCTTGCAGTGCGAGCTCAGGCTGTTGTTGCTTCAAAGATGCGGCCAAGGCAGGCTCGCAATTGGTGCCTGATCGTAATGGGCCTGTATGGGTTCAGAGGCTGATTCGCTGCTTGCAGCTAAGGAGTCG
>CATBLW010000141.1 GCA_949486985.1 Prochlorococcus marinus str. MIT 9215 | reverse complement strand
CTTAGCTCTTAGTCCTCAGCCCAGATGTATCGAGTCAGTTCGCTCGGGTCTGGTTCTGCTGCTGCCAAAGCAAATTCAACTGAATCGTTGACCTCAGCATCGATTTCTTTCTCCACTGCACGGAGTTGATCAGGGCTAACCAAGCCGCTGGCAGTGAGATCTTTCTCAAGAGCCTTAAGCGGATCTCGTTCAGCCCAAAACTGTTTTTCATCTTCTGGGCGCAGTTCATCAGGGTCGGCCAATGAGTGGCCACGGAATCGATAGGTCAGGCATTCCAACAAGGTTGGGCCTTCTCCGGCTCTAGCGCGATCAACGGCCCGTTGAGCAGCAGCTCTGACTGCCAAGACATCCATGCCATCAACCTCTTCTCCGGCCATGCCGAAAGCTGCGGCCTTGCGCCAGATTTCCGTTTCACTCGTGGCTCGATGATGGGCCATACCAATGGCCCACTTATTGTTTTCAACTACGAAAAGGATCGGCAGCTTCCAAAGCTGAGCCATGTTCAGGCATTCATAAAACTGGCCGATGTTGCAGGTGCCGTCGCCAAAGAAAGCAGCGGTTACAGAATTGCTGTTGAGATCACCAAGGGCATCGCGCTTGTAGCGACTGGTGAAGGCGGCCCCGAGAGCCACTGGTATTCCTTCGCCAATGAAGGCAAAGCCTCCAAGCAGGTGGTGTTGCTTTGAGAACAGGTGCATTGAGCCACCACGGCCTTTGCTGCAGCCGGTCTCCTTGCCAAACAGCTCACTCATCACTTCGCGAGCAGGCACCCCGGCACTAAGGGCGTGAACGTGATCGCGATAAGTACTGCAAAACCAGTCGTGCTGTCGCTTCATGGCACCGATCACACCAGTGCTAACAGCCTCCTGGCCGTTATAGAGGTGAACGAAGCCAAACATTTTCCCCCGGTAATACATCTCGGCGCATTTGTCCTCAAAGCGCCGACCAAGGGTCATGTCTCGGAAAAGCTCAAGACCAGTTTCGCGATCCACTTCGGCGCGTTTGGCCGTCACAAGGTTGGAGAGTTGCTCGCTCTCAGGACCAGTGCCAGAGGGCGTTGTCATGGTCTGACCGGAGGTCACTGCGGCGTCCTGACTCATGACTCGCTTGTCACTCGAAAGCCAACTTTAAGGGCTCGCGGACAAGGAATGGGCAAAACCCCTTCCAATGCCTAGAGTTTTGTGCCAATAGCTGTGCGGCTGGTGGAACTGCCGATCGATCATTTCCGCTTGCTGGGTGTAAGCCCTTCAGCTGAGACTGAAGCCATACTGCGGGCTCTGCAGTTGCGTCTGGACCGTTACCCAGAGGAAGGCTTCACCGATGAAGCTCTTTCGCAACGGGCCGAATTGTTGCGTCAGTCAGCAGATTTGCTTACTGATGCCCCCCGTCGCCATGCCTATGAGGCGGCCTTGCTTGAGTTGGATCGTGATCATCCAGGGGAGAGTTCTGGTCTTGATCTGCCATCCAGCAAAGAAGTCGCTGGATTAATGCTGCTTTTGGAGGCCAATGCCCCCCATGAGGCTTTTCAGCTTGCATGCCAAGGCCTGCAACCTCCTCAGGCACCAGCGCTAGGAAGTGGACGTGAATTCGACCTGACCCTTTTGGCCGCACTGGCCTGTGCTGCTGCAGCTGCTGAGGAACAGGAAAATCGCCGTTACGAAGCAGCAGCTGGCCTCTTGCATCAGGGGATGCAGTTATTGCAGCGCATGGGCAAGTTGCCTGAACGGCGTCGCCAGCTCGAACATGAGCTCGAGGCTTTATTGCCGTATCGCATTCTTGATCTACTCAGTCGTGATCTTGGCGATCAGACGTCCCATCAGGAAGGCCTACGACTGCTCGTTAGCTTCGTGAGCAAAAGAGGCGGGCTGGAAGGAACGGAGGTATTGCCTGCACCAGGAGGGCTCGGCCAGAGCGAATTTGAGCTTTTCTTTCAACAAATCCGTAAGTTCCTAACCGTCCAAGAGCAGGTTGATCTATTCATTCACTGGCAGAAAGAAGGTTCGGCTGATGCCGGTTTCCTTGCTGGTTTAGCTCTAGCTGCTGTGGGGTTCTCCCGTCGCAAGCCCGAACGCGTGCAAGAAGCGCGCGATCAACTGGAGAGTCTTGATCTGCCTGGATTTGATCCGTTGCCTTTATTGGGCTGCATGGATCTCTTGCTTGGCGATGTTGATCGTGCCCAAGAGCAATTCCATAACAGTTCAGACAATGGCTTGCAGCAATGGTTAAACCTTTACCCAGAGGATGACCTGGCTGCTCTTTGTGAGTATTGCCGTGCCTGGTTGCGACGGGACGTGCTGCCTGGCTACAGGGATGTCGATGCAGATGCCGTGGATCTGGAGGCCTGGTTCGCAGATCGCGATGTTCAGGCCTATGTGGAGCGACTGGATCGCAGTGAAAGACGTGCACAAACCTCTTCAACTGGATTCTCTGCTGCGTCTTTAGAACAACCCTTGTCTTGGTCTCTGTTTGAGCCTGATGGAAGCTTGCCTAATCCCCTCAGCGACTTTGAGGCCGATGAGCCAGCAGGAGATTCTCCTGTTTTAAGGGCTGCTGAGTGGTTGAAGGCCCTGCCATCGAAGGCCCTCCCGATACGCGATCGATTGGCGAACTTGCCGCGCCCTCAAATGCCTGAAATCAATCTGCGCTCTCCCAGTAGGCCTGTGTTGATCACTTCTGGTGTCTTGGCTGTTTTGGTTGCAGCCGTTGCAGGGTTGAGCCTGTTTGGTCTGCGCCCACGCCCCTCTTCAGTCAGAGAAATCGACCAACCTCCAGCCTTGGAGGGGCCTAAAGCTGTCTTGCAAGACGAATTACCGCTACCTGGTGATGCTGATCTGAACGAAACATCTGTGGCCGCTGCGGTAGTGAAGCCACTAAACGTTGATCAGCCCAGTGATGCTGAACTCCAAAATCTTCTTCAGGTCTGGCTTGCCAGCAAAGCCACTGTGCTTGCAGGTGGGGAGAGTCAGTCATTGGCCGTAGTTGCAAGGGATCCCCTTGTTCAACGCGTTGCTCAGGAGCGTGCGACAGATGCCGCCCAAGGCGAAACCCAGAGGATTGAGGCCAGCATTAGCTCTTTAGAGGTGATCAATCGCACACCGCAACGCATCGAGCTAAAAGCTCTTGTGGCCTATAGGGATCAGAAGCTAGATGCTGATGGCAAGGTTGTTGACGAGACCACCCAAATGAATCTCCCTGTCACCTACATCCTTGGGCGGGATGGAGATAGCTGGCGTTTGCATGCCTACAAGAGTGGAGGCTGACGCCTTTCTCCTTACAAGTGGCATGGGCTGGCCATCGCTTTTTACGATGAGCGCACAGCCCTTGGCGCCTTGGCCCGATGTTTGATGAGCTTTCTGCCCGCTTCGAAGATGCCGTTAAGGGGCTCAGAGGTCAGGGCCAGATCAGTGAAAGCAATGTGGAGGGTGCTCTAAAAGAGGTGCGTCGTGCCCTTCTCGAGGCCGACGTCAGCTTGTCGGTGGTTAGCGAGTTCGTCGACGAAGTGCGCCAAAAAGCGGTTGGCGCTGAAGTCGTTCGTGGAGTCAGCCCTGATCAGAAGTTCATCCAGGTGGTGCATGAGCAGCTGGTGGAGGTGATGGGAGGAGACAACGCTCCTCTAGCCAAAGCGGAACAGGCTCCAACTGTGGTTCTGATGGCTGGTTTGCAAGGGGCTGGCAAGACCACAGCCGTCGCCAAGCTTGGATTGCATCTCAAAGATCAGGGTCGACGCGCACTGATGGTGGCGGCTGATGTCTATCGGCCGGCGGCGATCGATCAGTTGTGCACCCTTGGTGAACAGATTGGCGTCGAAGTCTTCAGCCTTGGAGACGAAGCCAAACCTGAGGCGATTGCCGCGGCCGGACTGGCCAAAGCCCAAGAGGAAGGTTTCGACACCCTGCTGGTTGACACAGCTGGCCGACTGCAGATTGACACCGGAATGATGGAGGAGATGGTGCGAATCCGCTCCGCTGTTCAACCCGATGAGGTGTTGTTGGTGGTGGATTCGATGATTGGTCAGGAGGCCGCCGATCTCACCAGGGCTTTTCACGAACAGGTCGGCATCACTGGCGCCGTACTCACCAAGCTTGATGGTGATTCCCGCGGTGGGGCTGCACTTTCGATCCGCAAGGTGAGTGGTCAGCCGATCAAGTTCATTGGTACTGGAGAGAAGGTTGAAGCTCTACAGCCCTTCCATCCGGAGCGCATGGCCAGCCGCATCCTTGGGATGGGCGATGTGCTCACTCTTGTTGAGAAAGCGCAGAAGGAAGTTGAGATCGCTGATGTTGAGAAGATGCAGCAGAAATTGCAGGAGGCGTCGTTTGATTTCTCCGATTTCCTGCAACAAATGCGCTTGATCAAGCGCATGGGATCACTTGGTGGCTTGATCAAGATGATGCCGGGCATGAACAAATTGGATGACGGCATGCTCAAGCAGGGGGAAGAGCAGCTGAAGCGGATTGAAGCGATGATCGGCTCGATGACTTCGGATGAACGCAACCAGCCTGAATTGCTGGCATCTCAGCCTTCACGTCGTCGTCGTATTGCTGGTGGCAGTGGTCACAGTCCAGCAGATGTGGACAAAGTGCTTGCAGACTTCCAAAAAATGCGTGGTCTGATGCAACAGATGAGTCGCGGCGGAGGCCTGCCAGGGATGCCTGGAATGGGGGGAATGCCTGGTATGCCAGGGATGCCTGGAATGGGTGGGATGCCTGGAATGGGCGGGATGCCTGGAGCCCCTGGAGGCCCTGGCCGTGGCGGTGGTGCTCCTCGTCGTCAGCGTCCTGTCAAAAAGAAGAAGGGTTTTGGCGAGTTATGAGTCCTTCACGGGTTATGGTTGCTGTTTGGCGTGTGTTTCATACGCCGCCGAGAACATCACCTTTCACAAGCCAGAGCCACGATGATCAAGCTCCGCCTGAAGCGGTTCGGTAAGAAGCGGGAAGCGAGTTTCCGCCTCGTGGCCTGCAACAGCACCTCTCGAAGAGATGGTCGCCCTTTGCAGGAGTTGGGTTTTTATAACCCCCGCACAAAGGAGACTCGACTCGACACCGAGGCCCTGCGCTTGCGTCTCAGCCAGGGGGCGCAGCCCACTGATGCCGTTCGTTCCTTGTTGGAGAAAGGCGGCTTAATTGAAAAGACCGTGCGTCCAGCAGAAGTTGTGGGCAAGGCCAAGCAAGCTGAGGCTCGCAAAGCCGGCGCTAAGCAAGCTTCTAAAGAGGCAGCTGAGGCCAAGGCTGTTGCTGAACAGGCTGTTGCAGAAGCACCTGCAGAAGAGCCTGCTGCTGCAGATGCTTCTGCTGAAACCACAGAAGCCTGATTTTTTCCATGACCGGAGCCACCTCAGAAGGTTGCTTCGTACTGGATTTGCCCAACTCTGACGCCGCCCTGGCCCTAACAGGATCGGCGGAGAAGACATTGCATCAACTTGAGGCCCTCACGGGTGCCTCATTGGTGATGAGAGGACTGCAATTGGTCATTGGCGGCCGCCCTGCGCAGCTGGAACGGGCAGCAGCCGTTGTCGAGCTAATGAGACCTTTATGGCAGGAAGGTCAGGAGGTTACGCCCGTCGATTTGCAGGCTGCCCTTACGGCTCTAGACACTGGCCGCAAGCAGGCTCATGCCGAGCTGGGTGATCAGGTTCTGGCAAGAAGCCAGCGAGGCAACCTGCTAAGGCCAAGAACCCTGCGCCAGAAGGCTTACTTGGAGGCCATGGAACGCCATGATCTGACGTTCTCACTGGGTCCGGCGGGAACAGGAAAAACCTTTTTGGCCGTTGTTCTGGCGGTCCGCATGCTCAGCGAGCGCAAGGTGGAGCGCTTGGTTTTGACACGGCCGGCGGTGGAGGCGGGTGAACGGTTGGGCTTTCTTCCTGGTGATTTGCAGCAGAAAGTGGACCCTTATTTGCGGCCGCTCTATGACGCTTTGCATGCCCTACTAGGGCCAGAGAAAACCACCACTCTTTTGGAGAAAGGGGTGATCGAAGTGGCGCCGCTTGCCTACATGCGCGGACGCACCCTGGATGAAGCATTCGTAATCCTTGACGAAGCCCAGAACACCACGCCAGCCCAGATGCGCATGGTGTTGACCAGGCTGGGCGAACGATCGCGCATGGTTGTAACAGGAGACATCACCCAGGTGGACCTTCCACCTGGGCAGTTGAGTGGGCTTGTTGAGGCCGCTGATGTGCTTGGTGGCATTGAAGGTGTGGCTGTCTGTCGCCTGACTTCCGCAGATGTGGTTCGTCATCCTCTGGTGCAGCGCGTCGTGGATGCTTATGCCCGTCGCGATCACCGATAGGGAGATCCACACTCAACAATCACAACAAACCCTTTTTTTGCTGGCAGAGTAAAGGGGTTACGTGAT
>CATBLW010000140.1 GCA_949486985.1 Prochlorococcus marinus str. MIT 9215 | reverse complement strand
GCAGAGAGCAGTTCATTACCAACCTGTGAGACATCTCGGCTGCGCTTGAACGAACCTTTGTCCGCAAGCTCAATTCATTGGGCGAGCAATTTGCCTGAGGTGTTGCGCTTTGCAGCCAATGGCTTGCTTCTTGATGGAGGGATGGTGGTGTTAGCAACCAAGAGTCGACGTTATCAGCGTTGTTTGGTGATCAGTTTGCCTCTTGGTGTGAGTCGTATTGGTTACTACCGCGATGAGCTGCGCGATTTGCCGATTCGTTTACGTAGTTCGCATTGCCTACCTCATGAAGCACTCTGAACAACACGCTGGTCAGCTTGGCTTCACCTTGGTGGAGTTGTTGCTAACCATCAGCTTGGGGATGTTTTTTTTGCTCTGGGCTTTGTCTGTGATCAACAAAGAACTTGTCTTTGGCCATGGCATGGCCCAGCGCTTGCGCAACAGGGGGCTGCAGCAACGCACGCTGGCGTTGATCCAATCGGACCTTGCGCGTGGTGGCCAGCATTGGGAGATCGATCCTTCTTTTACAAGTCTTTGGCCTTGTTCTCTGGCAGGCCGCGATCCGGTCTTGGCTATTGCGACGACAACAAATTCGTCTCAAATCAATGGACGCGCCATTGTTTATTCGGTTGGAGCAGCCCCATCGGCAATTTGGCGAGGCCAGGTGCTGATGCGATGTGGCCCGGCGTTTGACCTCAATGGGGAGCCCAACCTCTCTGGCCGTTTTCAGAATCGCGTGGTGATCGATGCTTTGCCTTCTTCCTCCAAGAATGGTGTGCATGGTTTTGTGGCACGTCCAGATCCTTCGTTGCCCTTATTACACCTTCATTTGGAGCAGCAGTTTCAACGTCCTGGCGGCAAGGTTCAACGGATTCAATCGACGGCTGTGTCTTGAATAAAAAGGTTTCAATAAGGCTTTCAACAAGGCTTTTTACTAATGCTTTTCACTAAAGCTTTTCACTAAGGCAAAGATTCTGGGATCTTCTTGGACTATTCAACTGATAACAAGCTCAGCAGATGGCGCGCCATGGCCCTTGTTGCGTTAATCGTCTTCCCCTCAGCTGTTGCTTGAACATGCTTGGCATTAGAGCGTATGTATTGCGAGGCTCCTGGGGGGGTGTGCGTTTGCTGCGCAGGCTGTTCAAAACGATGCCAGGTCGATGTCAGACCAGAATGCAGCAGATTCTGGTGCCATATTTGTATGGAAACTGCATCGCAGTCAGCCCTAACCCCCAGCATGAACAGACTGTCCTTTGCTGTCGCTGAGCGGTGAGTTTCGGCTTCCTCTCTTTTGGCTCCACTCAGCCAACCTTGTCGTTACGAATGGCGCGATGGGGGATGGTCATCGTGGCGATTTATGTGCTGGTGGCGTTGACCACTCCCTTGCTGGTGAAGCTTGGCTTGCTGCCAGAAGCCAATGTTGGCCTGGATAATCCTATTTTTGCGGCTCCATCCTGGGAGCATTGGTGCGGCACTGATCGCCTTGGGCGTGATGTCTGTGTGCGCACTCTCGAGGGCAGTGGTGTTGCCTTGCAGGTGGTTTTGTTGGCAGTTGCCCTGGCTGTTTTGGTAGGCGTTCCTCTTGGCATGGTGAGTGGTTATCTCGGTGGTGCCGTTGATCGAATCTTGGTGCTGTTGATGGACACCCTTTACACACTGCCAGTGTTGTTGCTTTCGGTGGTTCTCGCTTTTTTGCTAGGCCGTGGAATCCCTAATGCAGCGGCAGCCCTCTGTGTTGTTTATGTGCCTCAGTATTTCCGCGTTGTGCGCAATCAAACGGCTCAGGTGAAAGCAGAATTGTTTGTCGAGGCTGCCCGATCGATTGGTGCAGGGCCCTTATGGATCTTGCGCAAGTATTTGCTGCGCAATGTGATCACATCTGTGCCGGTGTTGCTGACGCTCAATGCTGCTGATGCCGTGTTGGTGCTTGGTGGGCTTGGTTTTTTGGGTCTTGGTTTGCCGGAAACAGTGCCTGAATGGGGTAGTGATTTGAACTTGGCTCTGGCTGCTGTGCCCACTGGCATCTGGTGGACTGCTCTC
The DNA here is from genome assembly GCA_949486985.1 of Prochlorococcus marinus str. MIT 9215. GTDB lineage: Bacteria > Cyanobacteriota > Cyanobacteriia > PCC-6307 > Cyanobiaceae > MIT-9215. The sequence goes on along the minus strand of CATBLW010000140.1, from coordinate 1,987 downwards.
TATCCAGGCTTGGCGATGTTTGTGCTTGTGCTGGGCTTGTCTTTCCTTGGGGAAGGTGTTGAGGCCTGGGTGAGTGGTGGTGGAGAGGTTGCAAACTGAAGCGATGAAGAGCCGCTTCCTCAACGGCAACGTTCTGAAGCACACTCTCAAGCACACTCTGAGGCAAAATAAAAGCAATTCAGGTGGAAGCCATGCCCTTTTGGGCCACGCTTATTTTGTTGGCGTTGATGACCTATCTGTGGTTTTCAGGACGCTCCAATCCTGATGATGTGATTGGTTTGTTGGAGCAGATGCTGGCCATCGCATTGGCCTTGGTTGTGCTTTTTGTCGGCCGCAATTTGTTCTTGGAAAGCATCGTTTTGCTCTTGGGTTTACGCCTGCCTGCAGCCAGTCGCAACCACCCGGTGATTAATCGTCCGAAGGCCAGCAAAGACGTGATGATGCCTTTTTGAGTCGTTCAGTGTCGCAATTTCACATTGCGTGGCAGAACTTCTTCAATTTCACCTGCATCGTTCAGAGATGGGTACGGTCTGCCTTGCTGTTGGCACCAATGCGCCACGTCTGGGTAAGCCCACTCGAATAAACGCTCGCGGTATAGATCTGGTTCAAGCCCTTCGCCTGCCTGAGGTGTGAGGCCTGCTGCCTGTCTTTGACGCAGCGCTTCAAATAGCAAGGTGGCGGCGGCAACGGACACGTTCAGCGATTGCACCATGCCGCGCATGGGGATGAACACTTCCTCATCCATCAATGTTGTGGCCCGTTCGCTGAGCCCCCATTTCTCGGCTCCGAGCACAAAGGCTGTGGGTCCGCAGAAGTCGCAGTCGCGGTAGTCGCGAGCTTGGCCACCCAGATGGGTGCCATAGAGGCGAAAACCTCGTTCTTTGAGGGTTTTTGCCGCCGCCTCGATGCTGCTGTGGTCCTGAAGAGGAACCCACTTCTGGCTGCCTTGGGCGGTGCTGTTGAAGGTGCGCTGCCGTCCCTCGTAGCTCACTGCATGAGCTTCTAGGGCGCCAACGGCATCGCAGCTGCGGAGAATAGCTGAAAGGTTGTGGGGCTTCTCAACGTGCTCAAGCAGCACTGTCAGATTTGCCATTCGGCAATTGAGAACAGCCTTGAGCCGTTCAAAACGTCTTGGCAGCAGGGGCATGGGACAAGAGAAGTCCTTTGACTTGAGGGTATGGGATGCCGTGGCCTTGATTCCCTACGGCAAGCTCGCAACCTATGGCCAGATTGCCGAGTTGATTGGTGCTTATGGCTGTGCTCAGCAGGTTGGCTGTGCTCGGCAGGTTGGCTGGGCCCTGCGACGTCTACCTACGCCATCAGCCGTGCCTTGGCATCGCGTGGTGAATGCAAAAGGAATGATCTCGATGAGCCTTAGCCGTGAAGGCTCGGATTGGAGGCAGCGGCAGCTGTTGATTGCTGAAGGCATCCCAGTTGATCAGACAGGAAAATTGCCATTGCACCAGTATCTTTGGTGCCCAGAAATCAGAGACGATGACTGATTGCTATGAAGGCTTTAAGAGTTGAACAACGGTTGCGTAATTATTGGACCCTATTTGTATAGAAGTTGTATGAAAGTTGTAGTCCATAGGCTTGGCGATTGACTGCTGAGCTGTGGCTAATTGCCAGGTAAGTGTTTGAGGGATGATTCAAGATTATGCGCTTTATTGATTCATTCTTGATTGCTGCAGCCTGATTTCACAGGGCTTGTGATTGTTTCGTAGTGTTGTTTTTTACTGAATATCTTGTTGGCCTCAGTTTTTGCCTTGAGCTGTCTTCCTGCCCTATCGCCTTGATCTATCGCTTTGGTCGATTGCCTTAAATGCTTGCGTTCAACAAGGGCTATATGGCGTTGCTGAACAATCGCAGGCCTAGGGAAGAGATCTCTAAAAGCAATCATTGAGATGTTGGTTTTGCAAAAAGCAGCCACACTGAACCTCTTGAGCTCCGTGGACCATTTGCCCAGTGTTTGTTTATGACAGCCCTG
>CATBLW010000139.1 GCA_949486985.1 Prochlorococcus marinus str. MIT 9215 | reverse complement strand
CCAGTCTCTGGCTTACTGCAGCGTTAAGAGCATTGACAGGCATGGAGTGGGAAGGGCTCTCACCATGACTCTGCAGCTCTTGTTTGTCTTGTATTAACTCAATTGCAGTTTCAACTTCTTGCCTGAGTGGTGCCGCCTGGCTTTGCCACCAGGGGTGATCGAGGCGATTGAGGGTTGCGAGTGCTTCCCACCAGCGTTGTTGATTGATCAGTTCTTGGAGACGTTCATGGTCGATTCGATTGCGGTTCCATGTTCCCCTTAGGCTTTCACTGAGGCTGATGTCAGGGTTGTTCTCTGACTGATCAATAGGGGCAAGCATGGCAAGGGAGCGTTCAAGTTCACCGGCCTTGAATAACGCCAGGGCCTGGTTACGAAGTTGATCGCGCCAGTTCAAAAGTAGTAGGCGATCCTCGGCCCTCTGGGGATTTTCACTAATGCTCGAATTGACTAGCTGCTCGAGATGACCTAGCGCAATTTGATAGTCATTTTGTTCCCAGGCCAATTCAGCTTGATGTCTGCGGCAAAGAGCTTCCTCTGGCAATGATTTTTGCCCCAGCAAGTGCAGGGCATTCAGTTGATGGCTATAGCGGAGACAGGCATTCAAGTCTCCTTGTTGCCAGGCAAGACGAACAAGACTCGGAAGTTGTTGCTCCCACAAGTAGGCGAATCCAAATGTTGTGGCGACCACGGTCAGGGCGCTCACGAACCAGAAGCGTTTGAAGTGGTGGAGCCTCAGGATCAATTCAGCAAGTCTCCTTGAAAATGATTCCGATTGATCTAGATAGGCAGGCCAGCTCTTTGGTTGATGTGGATGGCCCTTCTAGCGCACGGTACCGAGGTTTTTTTGATCCAGTCTCTCGCCGCTACGCAGATCCAACCCATTCATCTGTAAGCAAGCGTTGGTGTCGATGCTGAATTGCAATCTCAAACAGTCTTCTCCAGGCTGCCCAGCTGGAATGAGCGGTAGGCAGGTGGAGTTGTATGGCTCTGGCCATGGCAGCAGCCTCGGCTTTAAAGCTTTGGCTTGCAAGGTTGGGATTCCATCGATGTAGATCACCTCGTGATTGGTTTGGCTATCCGGTTCGCCTAGCACCAATTCCAGTTCCAGTTGATCATCCTGACTGGCTGCAAGCACCACTTCAAGAGGTGCTGATGTTGGCCAGGGTTGGCCTGCAACAAAGAGTGGATGCCAAAGGTGTTCCTCAGCACGCTGGTTCCAGCATCGCAATGAGACGCCGCGATGCAGAACATCCCGAACCGTTACTCCTGGCGTGAGTCGTAGAGCGCCTACCGCGACAGCTTCTACTGGTGGAGGGGTGAGCAAGGGAGCCGGTTGCGTTTGCTTCTTTAACCAACGGCGCAGCATGGGGATGCGTGCACCGCCACCAACAGCAACAACTCCTTGAAGGTCTGAGAGCTCGCAGTTATTGCTGCGACCTGCTGCCAAGGTTTGGCCTAGAAGCTTGTCGAGGCTGTCCATAAAGCCTTGGGCCATGAGTATTTCCTCAAGTTGGCCTCGGCTAAGAGTCAGTCGGAGTGGGTTCTCTCCTGCCGTTGTCTCGATGATCTCCACTTGAGGTTCTCGATCCAGCAGCTTCGTATCGCTGAGCCGGCATTTGAGACGTTCGGCTGCATTGAGGAGCTCTTCTGAAATCGCCATGTCAGGACAGAGATGACCAACGATCCAGCGATCTAGGTCTCTGCCTCCGATAGCAAGTCCGGCTTTGCCGAGAACGCGGGCACAACGAAGAATTTGTCGACTGCTTTTTTCAAGATCATGGCCATTGAATCGCAGCAATTGGGCCACGGGATCGGCGCGCCCTTCACCCCCCTCGATAGCAACGAGGGATAAATCAATTGTTCCGCCACCGATATCGACGACCAGAAGTTTTGAGCCCGGTGGAAGGCCGGCACCCATGGCAGCAGCCGTGGGCTCATCAACCAGTGCAACTTCGTCGACCGGTAGTGATTGGCAAGCCTGATTCAGCCAGCTTCTGTATGAGCGATAGCTATCGACTGGTGCTGTTAACACCAGGCGTCTGATCACAAGCTGGTCTGGAAGTCGCTGCCAGATCTGCTGGATTAAGCATTCTCCAGCTTCTTCTGGTGATAGGCCACTTCCAATTCCACTTCCACTTCCACTGCGATTGACATAACGATCGACATAGCGATCGTTATCAACACCATCACCGTTTAAGGCTGGATTGGGGGCTCCGATCCAGCGCTTGAAGTCTCTGCTTAGCGAAGGGCTTGCCTTGCTAAGTAGGCCAGCTTCGATCACCTGTTGGCCGATCAGTGGATTGGCGACATCATTCCGATCAGCCCAGATCAGGCTGGGGACTTCACCCTCTCTGCGGCTAATCGGAGCCAGATCAAGCAGTTGCGGCTTTGGATCTTGTTCTGCCTGGAAGGCCACAACCGTGGTTGTACTGCCAAGGTCGATGGCCAAGGTGCCGACGAGGGGGGTGGGCTTAAGGTTCTCTGCGCCTTCGGGAAGTGTGTCCACAGCCCTTTCCTCCAAAGCCATCGCCAGGTTGAAGTGAGAACAAGGCTAGAGGCGAATGGCTATGGATCGCTTTCAGCGTTTGCTGCTCTCTTTCCATGCATGTGCCCTTGCACGGTGATTTTTGAATCTCTGAGCCTGATTGTGTGCTTGAGCCGTTGCTCTGCTCTATTAAGCTAAGGAACGCATAGGCTCAGGCTCAGTGACGACTACCGGTGTGGACCATCAAGATCTGGCAAAGCGCGGTGAGAGTCTTGTCCGCCATTCTCCTAATCGTTACCTAACAACGGTTCGGATTGCTTTCAGAGCGAAGCAGCGACGATTTGATGATTTCGATGGCCTCCTGGAGGAGTCGAGTGTCAAACCAGTTCAGCGAGCCATCGTTGAATTGAGTGATGAGCAGGATCAACCGGATTTGTTGGCTGGCTGATTGCCATGATTCAACAAGAAGGCCCTGGCTGGAGATTGTCCAGGGACCCTTCTCGCCAAGCTTTCCCAGTCCTGATCGGAGGAGAGCATTGGGCCATTGAGCTCACTGAAATTGAGTGGCAGTGTTTGGCCTCCCTGATTTGCGATCTCACTAAGCAGCATCAGCAACTGTTCTCTCAGTTGATGGAAGATGAAGCTGTTTGTCTTGAGATGGAACGCCAGTCTTGGTGGGCTTGCATTGACGGAGACAAACAGGCTTGGACCCTGCAAGTGGTGTTGCAGGGGGATGGAGAGCAGCGTCGTGGAGCGGAGGGGCACTGGTCGATTCCTGCGGCTCAGGCCATGGCGGCTGCGATGAGAACAGCATGGGACTCTTGCCAATGATAAGACTCGCTGATGATTGCTGGCCGGATAGATTTTCCCCGTTTCGGGTTTATGTACTGCACATCTTTTCCACAGGCTGTTGCCTTGATTCGTTTCGCTTGCTGATGGCTGTGGAAAAGAGTGCTGCCTGTCTTAATTGCTTGACTCAGATCGCGAAGTACTGCAACACAGGATCGCTTGAATGGACCAACCCCTGGAAGACAGTCAGGCGTGCGGTCTTATTGTGATATTGGCTGAGATTGCGTTATTGGCGAGCGCTTGACTCTTGGCGCTGGATGTGGAGAACTGGTGTTCGTTCAAAGGAGCCGAGATGATCGTTGGGGATGTGGCAGGTGCGCAAGTTGCCTCTCAGGAAGAGTGCTTGGCGACAAGCCTTGGGAGTGAGCAAGAGAGCTCTGGTGAAGGGGTTGT
>CATBLW010000138.1 GCA_949486985.1 Prochlorococcus marinus str. MIT 9215 | reverse complement strand
GAAATGCCTAGAACTGTTCTAAAACAAGCCAAGCCAAAGTGGTTCTTTCTTTTTTATGTGGCGACACCACTACTCCTGATCATTGGTGTCTACGCTTATTTGATCGGTAAGTTGTAGATGAGATTCCTATTATTGCCTTTGTCCCTTTCTCTTTTGCTGTCATCCTGTGGCAAGACAGGTGTGACTAGTTCTACTCGAACGGTTCGAAAGAGTGATACCAATATAAACTCTAGTATCAGAGCTAATACAGTTCATCAACCAAATGAAATTCCTGATATTTCGGGGTTAATCAGCCAGCTAAGTTCCGCAGACTTGAGATTGAGGCCACGAGCCATCTCGATGCCCAATGGTTCCGTTCGCTACACATACAAAAAAAGAGCTGGTGAAGCCGACCTGACATTGGAGGAGATTAAGCAGAGGATGCAGAACCCAATCAACTACGAAGCAGAACAACTTGCTATCACTAAAATCCTCAATCGATTGACTCAACTTGGTGTTTCAGTTGTTATTGGCAATACACATTCCAATCAGGCTGCAGGGACATGGAACCCTTCAACTGGCACCATAAAACTGCAGACATCGTTGGTTCAGAAGGGATCATTTGATTTCTACGATACGCTCAGTCATGAGGCTATACACGTAGCGCAGAGCTGCAGGTCGGGCTCGATTAATGGCAATCCAAGTCCTCTCGGATTGAGCTTGAAGTATTCCCTATCAATTGATACCAGTATCTCGCATCCTTTGTATAGCAATGACCCAAAGGAGAATTTGCAAATGGAGCGAGAGGCGTATTCTCATAGCAGCGAACCTGGTTACTCTCTTGTCCTACTAGATCACTATTGTAAGTTCTAGAGTTAATAGTGGTTTTGAGCGGCTGAGCTTTATCAGCTGAGCTTTCCCAGGTGATCATTTTAATTACTTGTGACTTGCTTCTGCTTTTCAACCTTTTTAGCCATTGCAGCAGTTGTTTTTGATCCCGAGTAATGCTTGTTTCTGGCTATCGTGTTGTTTGATTTTTTAACTCAATTAACTCAACTTTGTAACCATCAGGATCTTCGACAAAGGCAATCACTGTGTTGCCATGTTTCATTGGCCCGGGTTCTCTAACCACACGCCCTCCTTTCGTCGCGATCGCTGTGCAGGTTGAATAAATATCACTGACTCCTAGGGCGATATGGCCGTAGCCATTGCCTAGTTCATATTGGTTTTGGTCCCAATTGTGGGTGAGCTCCAATACGGTGTTGTCCTTCTCGTCACCGTAACCAACAAAGGCAAGCGTGAACCGGCCTGAAGGGTAGTCTTTTCGGCGCAATAGCTTCATGCCCAGAACTTCGATGTAAAAGTTGAGCGAACGCTCCAGATCAGCAACTCTCAGCATCGTGTGGAGCATTCGCATCTTGAATCAGTCCTGTCTAAGTACATTCATGATTCTGGATTGAATAGATGTATTTGCAACGGAATGAGTGAAATACTTATCGATATTAAGTTTCAAAACTAGCTTCTGCTTGCAGAGCTTTTTGTCATCAATGCGGCTTATTTGCCTTCTTTCGCTCTCTTCTGTTTGTATTCCAATTGGTTTTCGGAGATGGTTTTGGTTGGCTTAGGAGTATTCGCCACCAAGTAGACCATCAGATGGTTTGGCTTCACAGCTGAATTCTCGAATATTCCCCTTTGGCTCGACAAGTTTAAATGTTGGATGTTGATGATCTTCATAACTCCATAACCACTTTCTATCCGTGAAACTGGTTTCTCCTGCATTGAAGGTTCTCGGCAGCATCAACTGCACATTCTCGAGTTTTATGACTACAAATGCCCCTGCATCCAGTTCTTCATAGGCCTCGAGTTGTTTGTAATCTCCGTTTTCGTTGTTGTAGATCTGCGCCTCTACGGGACGACCATCGCATAAAAATGAGGTGGCTTCTGGCGCTAAAGCACGAGGCATTAATGGAGCAATACTGATCAGGATGCTCATCCAGATTCCTAACACGTCGATTCCCATCAATGATTGCTGTGCTCTGTTTACGTTGCTGTAGCGATCAAGCAGGAATGGTTACTCGTTTTTAATCGATCACCTGCCTGATCGCATGTTCAAGACTGTAGACAAGAATCTTTTGGCCTGGCTTGCCATGTTCACGTTTGGATCTCTCTGGCTTGAGGCTTAGCGTTCTGCCTTGAGCCTTCAGCCTTGAGCCTTGAGAGTTCTGCCTTGAGAGTTCTACCTTGAGCCTTCAGCCTTGAACCTTCATCCTTTCGCCTTGGGCGTTGCCTTATCAGCCATTGCGTTAATAGTCATTGCCCATCATTTCTGTTCCAGCCAACTCAGCTTGCTGATCAACAGATCAGGGATTGGATTGTTGCAACGCCTCTCTTGTCATCCTGTGTAGCCAATTGTGCTCATAAGCGACATGGTCTACTTGTGAATACTCGTCGCTGTTTTCGGCATTGCTCCTGTTCGGTAGACGTATGACTCCATACCGACTTGTTGCGAAGATTGCCTGTGTTGGCTGCTTTACCTTTGTCACCTGATTTGCCTTGCTCAACATGGAGCCTTCACTGTCAGCCTGAAAAATTCCTTGTTGACAGCTGCATTTCAGTTCTAGGGCCGATGCTCTGAATGGCTTGTTCGGTTCTTTCTGCCAAGCGTTCGGCTTCTGCGACTATCCCATGCTCATGAGTGGATCTACAGAGGAAGGGTCCTCCTCGGAGACAACCATGACAACCACCACGTTCCCCCTCAACCAACCAACAGGACTTGTGACTCATGACCAGGAGGGTCATGACAACATCTATGGCCAAGAACCTGCTATTGAACTTGTTAATCCCGATGCTGGTTGGGGATTTCATGCCCGAGCAGAACAAATTAATGGCCGTTTAGCGATGGTTGGTTTTATCGCGGCTTTAACGACTGAACTGCTTACAGGTCAAGGTCTGTTGCATCTGATAGGCCTTTAATGATTTTCGGCAGGACCACACAAGTGGCCCTGCCCATTGGCATGACGTCGGTCAAGTGCAAGCCGTAGGGCTTGCACCGCTCTAACGTCCGGTTTATGGAATTTGACCACCACTCAGAGGTGCTTGCCTCTGCCCGTGAAAAATGCCGAATCGTCTTAGAAGGCAAGAAGGCTTCTGTATGCATGGGTGATCGACTGGCACTGAATAGTTTTTGCCTTGTTAAGCCCATCTTTAACTGCATTATCTCTGCATCAACGACAAAGGCAGAAGGCTTGAAGGCTGTCAGTGAGCATCAACCCGACATCCTTTTTGTCACAGAAGACCTCGAGCAGGGTTATGGCATTGGTCTTGTGAAGGAAGCGAAGCTTGCCTGTAGTCAGATCAAAGCCTTGATCTTTCTTAGGCGTGAAACAACAGAGGTTGTTAATGAGGCCTTAGATGCTGGAGCCGATGGCGTGATGTTTGTCTCCTCGGTGGGAACTGGCAGAGGCGACTTTATTCATGCATTGCTGACAACATTGAGTGGAGGTATCTACTACCCCGCTGATGTTCGTGAGCTCATTCGTACGAATAGGAATGAAGAGGTGGTTGATCCTCTTGATTTCTCACTTACATCTAGAGAATTAGAGGTGCTTGATATCCTTGTCGCTGGCTTCTCCAATAAGGAAATAGCGGAATCACTGTTTTTGAGTGCTGAAACTGTCAAAAGCCATGTGAGTACAATCATCAGTAAACTTGGTGTTCGAGATCGAACCCAAGCAGCAGTTTTCGCCATTCGGAATGGCTTCTCTCGATAAAT
>CATBLW010000137.1 GCA_949486985.1 Prochlorococcus marinus str. MIT 9215 | reverse complement strand
TTCAGGCGCTGCGGTCTCGCAACCGCTTTTGAAACTTACATCACCGGGGGATCTCTCCCCTCAGACCTTGTAAGCATCCCCACTCATTACCTCTGGCTTTCGCCTTCTGTACCTCGTGGACTGCGCTTCCGGCTCAGCCTTGGCGCAGTCCAACAATATAGACCAACACTCTCCCTTTAAGCAATTTAAATCGCAGGTTCAAGCCCTCTCCTCTGGCAATTGCAGGCTTGAGAAGGGCTGCGATCACTCGTGGAAGCTTTTAATCCAAGCAAAATTCGTCCAACCAAAATTGCTCCGATCAAAAAGGAATGCGCACAAAACCAGACAAGGCAAAAAGAAAGCCCGGCCAGAGGCCGGGCTGATGAGAGGACAGTAAAAACTCAGTTCGCTAACGGACTCAGAACAGACCCAAGGTCAGGGACTTATCAATCGGGAGGCAAGCGCCAATCCCTAGGTAGATGGTCATCACGGTGCCAAACAGGAACACTGTCATGGCCACAGGACGACGGAATGGATTCTGAAACTTGTTAAAGCTCTCGATAAACGGGATCAACATCAAGCCAAGAGGAACAAGCGTCTGCAAAGCAATGCCTAGAAGCTTGTTGGGAACAACCCTAAGAATCTGAAAGACAGGGTAGAGATACCACTCAGGGAGGATCTCAAGAGGTGTTGCGAAAGGATCAGCTCTGTCTCCCAACATGGCGGGGTCAAGCACTGCTAAACCAACCAGGCAGGCAAGGGTGCCAAGAATGACAACCGGGAAGATATAGAGGAGATCGTTTGGCCAAGCCGGCTCGCCGTATTTGTTATGGCCCATGCCCTTCGCAAGCTTTTCCCTCAATTTGGGATCAGAGAAGTCAGGCTTCTTAAGAATGTGCATGGGAGAGGAGGAGCCGAGTGGTTAAGAGAAGAAAACGCGAGATCAGATGCTGAAAGGGGTATGCATACCTAGCGGTACAACTATCACAAAGGACCAGAAATACCCTGCTTTCTGATCATCAGGAAGTGCATCAACATGAACACAGCGAGGACCCAAGGCAGAACAAAGGTATGAAGACTGTAAAAACGAGTCAGGGTTGACTGGCCAACGCTTTCACCACCACGCAGCAATTCGACCATGAAGTCACCCACAACAGGAATGGCCGCTGGTACGCCGGAAACGATCTTCACAGCCCAATAGCCAACCTGATCCCAAGGCAGTGAATAACCAGTCACGCCAAAAGACACTGTGATCACGGCCATCGACACACCCGTTACCCAGGTGAGCTCTCTGGGACGCTTAAACCCACCCGTGAGATAAACCCGAAAAACATGCAGGATCAGCATCAACACCATCATCGATGCACTCCAACGATGCACGGAGCGAATCAGCCAGCCAAAGCTGACATCCGTCATCAGGTACTGGACTGAGCCATAGGCTTCAACCACAGTGGGCTTGTAATAGAAGGTCATTGCAAACCCAGTCGCAAACTGAATCAGAAAGCAAACCAGGGTGATCCCCCCGATGCAATAGAAAATGTTGACGTGGGGAGGAACGTATTTAGAGCTGACATCATCCGCGATGTCCTGAATCTCAAGACGTTCCTGGAACCAGTCGTAGACAGGTGAGGAGTTCGCCATGCAGATGTGGGTCCGGGTTGCCAGAGTCTACTTAACGTCCTCCAGGGTCCACGCCCAGGATGAAACCAATGTTGCAGACTGCTAAATCCCATTCAAAACCTTTACGGCGCCTGTTGTCTGCGCTGTTCAGCGTTTTGCTTTGTGTCCTAATGCTGGCGCCGCCAGCCCTGGCGCTCAGTGACGCACAGCATCTCGTTGTAGAAAGTTGGCAACTTGTTAACCAGAGCTATCTGGATCCAGCTCGCTTCGAAGACGTCCACTGGCGCCGCCTGAGACAAAAAGCGCTGGAAAACACAATCAACAGCAGCGAAGATGCCTATATGGCGATCGAAGCCATGCTGCTTCCCCTTGGCGATCCATACACCAGGTTATTGAGACCGCAGGACTATGAAGCTTTAAAGGCGAGCAAT
>CATBLW010000136.1 GCA_949486985.1 Prochlorococcus marinus str. MIT 9215 | reverse complement strand
TGAGAATGTTCGTACGAACCTTTTATTGTTGTTGTTGTTGTTGGTGGTGGTGGTGGTGGATATGGCGGCGGCGGTGGTGGTGGATATGGCGGCGGCGGCGGTGGCGGTGGTGGATATCGCGGCGCTGCAGATGCAGAACGAGGATCCGGCGCTCGTGGTTGGGAAGATCGCAGCTACGGCGGTGCAGCTCCTGAGTCAGGTGGTAACGACGATGGACGTACGCGTCGTCGCAGGGGGGGAGCTTCTCCTGATGCCGGTGGTGAGCAAGACGGTGGTTATGCAGGAGCCGAAGGCTGAATTTGGCTTTACAAGCCAGCAGCTTTTAGTTGCTCTGTTGCCTTGATCAGAACACTTAGATCGGCTTTGGTCTTTTGAGCCTTAATGCCCAGGTCTCGGCGCCAGATTCGGGCGCCTGGAACCCCTTCGACGAGTTGTATTAGGTGTCGACAAAGATCCCAGAGCCTGCCACCGCGCCTGAGATGAGATTCAGCATGAGGCAGCAAGTCATTTAATACATCTGAGGCCTTGATGGTGGAGTGAGCTGGTTCGCCATAGATCAAGGCATCAATTTTTTGCCAACGCAGTGGATGGGTATAAGCAGATCTGCCGACCATGGCTCCATCGAAGGTCTTCAGGGCTTCAATGCAGTCCTTGGGTGTATCAAGACCGCCATTGAGTTCGATAATTAATTCTGGTCGTTGTTGTTTGAGAGAGGCCACTCTCTCTGGTTGAAGAGGTGGGATCGTTCGGTTCTGTTTGGGATCTAGTCCTTCTAGCCATGCTTTGCGCGCGTGGATCGCAAAGCGTTGAGCTCCTGCATGAGCCACTCTGTCAACAAAGGCGAGCAGAAGGGCATCACTATCAAGATCATCAATGCCTATGCGATGTTTCACCGTTACAGGCAGTGTGCTGGCATTGCACATGGCCTCTATACAACGAGCGACTAAATCGGGCTGGGCCATAAGGCAGGCGCCAAAGTTCCCTGCTTGCACCCTTGGACTGGGACATCCCACGTTCAAGTTGATTTCGTCGTAACCCCACTCTTCGGCCAATTTTGCGGCTTCTGCCAAAAGTTTTGGATCATCGCCGCCTATCTGAAGAGCAATGGGATGTTCGATTGGATCGAAATCAAGCAAGCGAGGGAGTCGGTTGCTGTGGTGCAAAGCTTTGGCCACAACCATTTCCGTATAGAGCAAAGCTCTGCGACTGATTTGTCGCATCAGCACTCTGAAGTGGCGATCGGTGCAGTCGAGCATTGGCGCCACGCTGAACCGATAGGCGCCATCATTGTCTGATGAGCAAGGGGCATCCATCTCCTCATGCTGCTACAAGGCTGGCTTCCGCTTGCCTAGAACCAAGTCCATTGATTTCGCTTGTCTTGTGCAAACTCCTCAGTCACTGGTTAGTCGTCGTGCTGTCGTGATTTCTTCATTGGCTGGAATGCTCGGTGTGTTTTGGCGCCCTGCTCAAGCCTTCGCTGCTTCCAAGCCTGACGACTCCACATGGATGCTGACGAATGAGCAATGGCGACAACGTCTCTCTCCTGAGGCTTTTAGGGTGCTGCGTGAGGAAGGTACGGAGCCGCCCTTTTCGAGTCAGCTTGATCAGGAAAAGCGCCAAGGCAATTATCATTGCTCTGGTTGTGATTTGAGGTTGTTTTCTTCAGCCGCTAAATTCGATAGCGGTACAGGTTGGCCAAGTTTTTGGCAGCCACTTGCTGATGCAATTCAGACGAAAGTAGATTTCAAATTGATCATTCCACGCAGCGAATATCACTGTCGACGTTGTGGAGGTCACCAAGGGCACGTCTTTAATGATGGCCCTCGGCCTAC
>CATBLW010000135.1 GCA_949486985.1 Prochlorococcus marinus str. MIT 9215 | reverse complement strand
TGTCGAACGCATCAACTGGAGACTGGAATGCGGCCATTCCTGTGGATTTGAAATCAAACCAATCCAAGGAAGTGACTGAACCCACAACTTGGCAGTCGAGTCCCCTCACCAATGAGGACCTTGAACGCATTGAGGCCACTCTTCTACCAAGCCTTGATCGTCACCATCTGCGCTTGCTAGCTCACTGCCTGGCTTGCTTTAAGGCGATGGCACAACCATCGAACACGGGGCCGCTGCCAGAAGAAAGCGTCAGGCTGAAATGGTTTTTGCAGAACCCATCCTTAGCCGAAGATCCAAGCTTCCTAAGGATTTTGCTCCAACAATTCAACGTCGCTGGCGATCAGCTTGAAGAGGTGGCCAAAAGTTGCGACATCTCACCACTGGAACTCGGCCTCACAGATCTCATCAGCGCCAGCCTTCAAAGCTTCCCAAGCCATCTCGAGCCAAGGCGGACTGAAAACTATTGATTCCTTCTTGATGATTCCGTCTTATTGATTGCTTCCTATGCATGGCTTCTTATTGATCCATCGCATTGCTGGCTTTCCGGCATGATCCAAGGATCTCAAGCGCCCCAATGACCCTTCTGATACCCGACGCGCTCAGCTTCTTTCGTCAAAGCTGCGGGCGATGGCGATCACAACGCAGCAATCACCATCTCCTGCATCGTCGCGCCGAAGCAGGTTCTTCATTGATCGTCGTGGAGGAATTAATCAAAGGAGATGAACGTCTGGCCACAACGGCTGAACTCAATGGCTACGAGCCCGAACGGATTATTGGAGGCTGTTGGGTGCGCTGGAGTGGCTCCATGGCTTGGGATAAAGCAGGAGAAAACCATGAAGACGAAACAATTTTCGGTTTGATCCCCAACGACGAGCAAGGGCGCTCCGGCCTGCTTCTCCGCGATCGTGGCTATGCCGAAAAACCCCCTGTTGCTGGTCAATTCAGCATGGACAAGCAAGACGGCCTAATCCTGGTGACGGATTACGGAATGATGAGCTCCTATGAGCGGTTCTGGTTTCTAGGCACAGATGTACGCCTTCGCAGCAGCACGCTTCAGGGACTATCGAACTCAGCCTCGTTCAGCATGGAAATCCGCGTCAATGATCAAGAGAGTGGCAGCGGAACCTGTTGCGACACAGCCTCCAGGACAAATCAAAAATCCTCAGAAAAAGGCTTTTCATCCAGCTTTGGCTGGTAACAAATACCTAGCCCAAACTATTACGGACTGTGAGTGCTGCTGATCCCAAGGACAGCCTGACGAAGCCGAGTTATACGATCTATTGCGTCGGATGCTGAAGTTTGAGTGTCTATTCCTCTGCTGAGTTACTCGCTCACCACGCAAACCTCATTAAGGCCAGGCGTGGCTGCTCTGAGAATGGGCTCAGAAGAGGAGCCCAGAGCCATGAGAATGGACTGGGCAAAGGACAGCGAAAACCACAAGCATGTGGTGGAAGCGCTTTATCGCCAAATCTTCTTTCATGCGTTCAAGTCTGATCGCGACGCGAACCTTGAGTCGCAGCTTCTAAATGGCCAAATCACCGTGCGTGATTTTGTTAGGTCCTTATGTCTTTCGGACACTTTTAAGCGCACCTTTTACGGTTTCAATAGCAATTACAAGGTGATCCGTCACCTTGTCCAAAGGCTTTTGGGTCGCAACACCCACGGAAAGTCTGAAGAGCTTGCCTTGTCGATCATTTTGGGATCGAAGGGCATCGAGACCATGGTTGACCATCTCCTCGACAGCGACGAATACCTGGACTCCTTCGGCTACGACACTGTTCCCCACCAACGCAATCGCGTACTGCCTGGACGCAGTGTGGGCGAAACGCCCTTCAACATCACCACGCCTCGCTACGACGAGTACTACCGGGCCATTCTCGGCTTCCCAATGGTGGTGTTCACCGCCGCTGCTGGAACCATCAAGCCTCTCCCAGCACGTGCTCGCCAGCGTCGCGGAGGCTTCCCCGAGGACTATCTCCCTTGGGTTCGCTCCATGCCCAATGCGCGGGGAGCAGGCGCAAGAACCAACGCCAACATGGACTATCTCTCAAAAGTTCCTTACCGCAGCGTTGGCCGCTGAAGAGCCAAAGATTGAGCGAGGACTAATCCTCAGATTCATTGCAGCGCGGGGGGAAACCCCCGCTTTTTTGTGCCCAGATGTTGGCGATAAAACCACCCCAAACGAGTCAGAAAATGCTGACCCCCAAGGAGCTGAGCGATCGGAAATCAGAAATTGGCCGCAGAATGATCCCAAACAAAAACGGAGCATTTTCAGAGGTGACCCAAGCCCTTACATCACTGGCACGTCTCACCATCCGTCAACTCCGCCAGATGGCTAGCGATCTGGGTGTAACCCTCTACAGCCGCAAAAGCAAAAAAGACTTGCTCAACGCCATCGCTGTGCGCCAAGAGAAGCGGGAATCTGATCAGCTAGCTGCTGATCCAAGCCAAACAGAAGGCAACTCACCCCTAAAAGATGCGGCTGAAGCTGACATAACCCCAGCGACAACCGGTTTAAAGGAGAATTCCACAACCCGCGTGGTTTTCCTCCCCAGAGACCCTCAGTGGGCCTATGTGTTTTGGGAGATCTCAGAAGCCGATCGAAAACGAGCCTTAGCCCAAGGGGCTAATCGTCTTTGCCTGCGCTTGGCCGATGTCACTGGCAGCCAAAACGGAACGGCCAATCGTCAAACCCTGCAGGAAGTAGCTGTCGATAGCCACAGCACCGAATGGTATTTGCCGATTCCGCTTTGTGATCGCGACTACCGCGTTGAGCTTGGCTATCGATTCGGCAACAGTTGGATGTCGCTGGCATTCTCATCAGTTGCTCATGTTCCAGCACTTCACCCAAGCGAACAGATTCTCGATCAATTTGTTCCCTTTAGCCTTGACGCCACACCAATGGCCGCCGCCGAGGCCTCAATGGAGACACTGACGGCTGATCCAAGCGAACTGAGCAATAGCGGACTTCATGAGCGTCTCTATCAGAGCGCTACAACCCATTTCCGCACAGG
>CATBLW010000134.1 GCA_949486985.1 Prochlorococcus marinus str. MIT 9215 | reverse complement strand
TGGAGGATGACTTCGGCCGCCCTAAGGATCCCTGGGCTAATACTGACTAGACCCACGCAGCTGCCTGCTCGAAGCTCTTTGAGCATGGCAAGTTCGTGGCGGAAGTCATTGAGGTCGACAGCAACAGCACGAACGCCATGGCGCTTGGCTAGATCTTCTAATGGCTGAAGGAAGTAACGGCTGGTCACCACGGTGCCGTTGCTGGAGCTTTCCAGCACACTTTCCAATTCCTCCATGGGTACCACTTCAACAGGTACATCGAGATTGGGCTCCAGCTCCTCCGCGATCAGCATCGAGGCTCCGATGTCTTCACGAGGCGTGCTGACTAGCACCCTGGCACCACAACGCAGTCGCCAGTCAATCTCACGGGTTAAAAGCTCCCTGGTTTGCTGCAACGTGCATCCAGCATTGAGCAGGCCATCGACATATTTGCGCACCTCTTGATCCAGATCGGTGATGCCTCGATTGCGGATATGCGTTGGGGTGCGGATTTCTCTGGGTTTTTGTTGATCGCGAACGTAGATGCCTGAGCCTGCCATCGCTTCAACGACACCATCCGTCTCTAGCTGTCGGTAGACCTTGCTAATCGTGTTGCGATGCAGGCCGGTTTGCATGGCCAATTGACGTGTGCTGGGCAGCCGATGGCCTGGAGGGTAGTGGCGAGCGGCAATGGCAAAACAGATTTGGTTATAGAGCTGGGTCGACGCGGGGATGTCGCTTTCCTGCTGAATATGGAATCGCACGCCGTTGGGACAGGTTTGAATGCGTCCACCTTAAGGAGTGGTGGGGTCGGTGACAATTCTTCTGAGCCTTTTGCTGTGAGATGGGCGGATTTAATCTTGCTCTATTGATGCGTTTCCCTTTTGAGCTGGATGTTTCTGAGTGTTGGCCAGACGTGTACTCCTTGCATGGAACTGCTTAGTGGGCACTGATTTGATGGGCAATGCTTAGGGCTCTCATGCCATGTAGCCACTGAGAAAATTCTTCAGCGAGGTTTTGGGTAAGCCCAACTCTTGATTAAAAGGAAATGCCTCATCACCAAGCCAGCTAATTGCAAGACACAGTCATGTGCCTTTGTTGGCTTGCGTTAGACGCACAGTTAAGTGCTGGATGTTGTTGGTGAATGTGTTGACTAGCTGTCGCTAGCTTGTGTTTTGGCCGCAACTTTTGCTCGGGGTGGGGCCGTGATCGTTCGGACGGCTCTCGTGGTGCTCTGGGCTTCTTTGTCTGCTTTGTCGAGAGGGGTTTTGCGTGGTGTCAGGAACATGATCATGTTTCTGCCTTCACGCTTGGGGGCTTGTTGGATTTCTGCCTGCTCTTCTAAATCTTTGGCCATACGGCGCAGCAGGGTTTCTGCTAAGGCCGTGTGCTGAATTTCTCGACCACGGAAGATAACGGTGCATTTCACCTTGTCTCCAGCTTTCAGGAAGCGAACAGCCTGGCCAATTCTCACGTTGTAATCGTGCTGGTCGATTTTGTAGCGCATCTTGACCTCTTTAACTTCGGTCTGATGCGACTTTTTCTTCGCTTCTTTGGCTTTCTTTTCCTGTTCGAATTTGAATTTGCCGTAATCCATGATCCGGCAAACGGGCGGATCGGCCTTCTCGCTCACGAGAACCAGATCGAGTTCCCGCTCTTTTGCCACTTCCAGGGCTTCTTCCCTGCTAATCACCCCGAGTTGTGTGCCGTCTGCATCCACTACCCGCAAATTGGGGTAACTGATGCGGTCATTGATGTTGGGGAGCTCCCGGACGGGGGCACGACGATCAAAACGAGGACGTGGTGGCATTCAGTGAGTTAAGGGAAAAGAGCAGACGACAAGAGGAGTTGAAAGCAATTGTCTGCTCTCTCACTCTAGACCTGCTTGGATCAAAGAGATTGCTTCGCTCAGTGGTTCCTCACCGTTCAGCCAATGAGCGGCATGTTGACGACGAAACCAGGTGCGCTGACGTTTTGCGAATTGCCTGGTTCGGACTGTCGTCAGGGCGATGGCCTGCTCGAGGTTGAGCTGCCCTTGAAGCATCTGCAGAGCTTCTCGATAGCCAATGGTTTGCAGTAGGGGTAGATCGCTGCTGTAGCGAGAACAAAGGGTCTC
>CATBLW010000133.1 GCA_949486985.1 Prochlorococcus marinus str. MIT 9215 | reverse complement strand
GATGAGCGGAAAAATCGTGATCAATCTGCCGGTGCAATTGTTGGAAGGCTCAATCAGAAGTTTTTTGGGGCTATTGATGGTGCGAGGATTTTTGTTGTAGAGCCACCGGCGATTCCTGGATACGGTATTGGCAGTGGGTTTGAGTTCCAATTACTTGATAAGAGTGGTGGCGCTTATGGCTTGAACAACTTCTTTGCTTCTGCGAGGCAAATTATTCAGCAGGCAAATGCAAATCCACTGTTGAGCAGTGTGCGCACATTATTCTCTCCTGAATCTCCGCAGCTACGCGTTGAGGTCGATAGAGACATTATGGCCTCCCTTGATGTTGATTTTGGCTCTGCAATGCGTGTATTTAGTGCGAATTTTGCAGGCTCCTATGTAAATGATACTTTCCAGGAAGGTAAGGTCCGCCGTGTTTATGTTCAGGCCGATGAGTTGGGCCGGTCTGCTCCTGAAAAGCTGGCTTCTATTTACGTTAAGAATCGCTCGGGTCAACAGATTCAGCTGTCCGAATTCCTAACAGTCGAGCCTACTGTTGGCCCAAGTGTGATTTCGCATTTCAACCTTTACCGATCGATAAAAATCGAAGGATCACCTGCTTCTGGTAAAAGCTCAGGTCAGGCTATTAACGGTATGAAGGAGCTGTTTGCAGCGCAAAATCTTAAGAGCCTCGGATTCGATTGGACAGGTATATCTCGAGAGGAAGTGAAGGCTGGTGCCCTTGCAGTTGTGATTTTTGCCTTAGGGATTCTGGTCGTTTATCTCGTGCTAGCTGCTCAGTACGAGAGTTATTCAGATCCTCTCATTATTTTGATGACAGTTCCTACTGCAATGCTTGGAGCTTTGTTGTTTCTGGCATTACGTGGGGAGGTTCTGAATATTTATGCCCAGGTTGGTCTTGTGATGTTGATTGGTCTAGCGGCTAAGAACGGGATCTTGATTGTTGATTTGGCTAATCAACGCATGGCGGATGGATTGACTGCGCTTGAATCAGCACGTGAGGCTGCCAAGTCGAGGCTCAGGCCGATCATCATGACGGCAATTTCGTCTTTGTTTGGTTTTATGCCGTTGGTGTTGGCTAGTGGAGCTGGAGCTCGCAGCCAGGCTTCTTTGGGCACTGTTGTGTTCGGAGGTCTTTTGGTGGCGACTTTTCTTTCCTTGTTCGTGGTGCCTGTGTTTTACGTCGTTATGAAAACGCTGGTTGGTTCTTCCTCGGATGGAGAACAGAGCAATGCCGTTCTACTCAGTTCTGCGGATTCTTCTGGGGAGGGATGATCCATGAATCGCCCGTCTACTGCACAGAGATTTAGTGGAACACGGGTTCTCATTGCCATGTTTCTGGGCTTGATGCTTGGGGCCCTAGTGGCATTTTTTCTGCGCACTGTGATTGCTCAGACGCCTGTTGATCTTCAGAGTCAACGCTTGAATCTTTTCTTTGGGATGGTCACCGTTTCAGGTGCTCTAGGCGCTTTGGTGGTTGAAACCATGCGGCAGCTGCAGCAGAGCAGCCCTGAGACTGAGTACCGCCGCCGCCGCCGTGGTCTTCGCTAGATCTTTTCTTCGCTGACCTTGTCTTCGCTGACCTTGTCTTCTCTGATTTTGTCTTCGGTGATCTTGTCTTCGCTGATCTTTAGGTAATCACTGTTGGACGCTCCATCCCTGTGCGTTTACGGATCTCCGCAAGGGCATCAATGCCGTTAATCAGATCGGCAAGGGAGTGCTGAGGATCTTGCGTTAGGTCGCCATTGCTGGCCACATAGCTCTCGAGGTAGACGCGCAATGTGGCTCCTTTGGTGCCGGTGCCGGAGAGTCGAACCACCACACGGCTGCCGTCTTCTAGCAGGATCCGCAGGCCTTGTGATTCTGTGACAGAGCCATCAATGGGGTCGGTGTAACTGAAGTTGTCAGCCTGGCTGACGTTGCGTCCCGCAAACGGCTGACCAACCAGTCCAGGCAGCATGGCTTCGAGTCGGTTGTAGAGATCATGAGCAGGATCAGTAGCGATCGCTTCGTAGTCGTGACGTGAGTAGTAGTGACGACCAAAGCGCGCCCAG
>CATBLW010000132.1 GCA_949486985.1 Prochlorococcus marinus str. MIT 9215 | reverse complement strand
GGTTGGATCCCATAGGGCGATGGCCTCACGGCAACTGGGTAATTGCAGAAGAAGATCTGCGTTTTGATCGAGTACAAAACTGGCTCCATCGAAAACCAGCTCGTCGTTGCCTCCGACCTGATTGAGGTAGACGACTTGACACTTAAGGCGCTCGGCTGCCTTCGCTGCCAAGCCCTGTCGCAGAGTTTTTTTGGAGGTGCTGAATGGTGAGGCTGAGATATTGAGCAGCAAGTCGATGTTCTGGTCAAGAAGACCGTCGATGGGATCGGGACCAGTGAGGCGATGACCCTGTAGTTCTTCTTCTACCCAAAGGTCTTCACAGATGGTTATTCCTAGGCGCCAACGTCGGCCGCGGCGTTCAAGCTCCAAGACGGACGGGGATTGGGCAGGGCGGAAGTAGCGCTGCTCGTCAAAAACGTCGTAGGTGGGGAGTAGCTGCTTGCGGGCAACGATGCGCCAGCCGCTTCTATCCACTAGGGCGAGCGCATTGAATAGATGGGGGCGTTGTTGATCTGGGGCTAGCTCCGCAACACCAACGATCACGGCGATTGGAGAGTCCTCTCTCGCTAAGGAGTTGGCCAGATCGTCCAACACCTGATTTTGCTTAGCAAGCCTTGGCTGCCGGAGAAGTAAGTCGCGAGGTGGATAGCCCCAGAGGGAGAGCTCGGGAGTAAGAACAATGTCGGCATCCAGGAGAGCTGCCTCCTGACATGCCACGAGGATTCGCTTGCCATTGCCTGCCAAGTCGCCCACAAGGGGGTTGAGCTGGGCAAGGGCGAGACGCATTAGGGATTGGTGGCGAGGCCGTAGAGATTGTGCTTCAGCAGCATTGGCCAAACTGCTGCAGGAATCTCGCTGGCTTTGGGAAGAATTCTGACTTCCGAACTGGCACTTGCAGGAATCAGCAGAGGCAGAAGCTCGATACGACCGCCCAGGGCTTCAATGGCTTCGATCTGACTCGATTGCAGTGGCCAACCTTGTCTTGGGGCAATGGCAAGTCGGGCCATGCTCAACACGGCATTGGCTTGTCTCCACCTTGGCAGCTGGCCGGCCAGGTCGCTGCCGATGACAAACACCAATTCCCTGCCTGGCCAGCGTGCAGCAGCAAGCTCAAGAGTGTTGATCGCCCATGGGCTGCTGAGCTCTTGCACCAACTCCAGTTGCGGGTTTGGTATTGCTCTAACAAGGGCCGCGAGGAGTGATTGTCTTTTTTCTAGGCAGGCTCCATGCTGTTTCATTGGGTTGTCGCTGGCCCAGGTGACGACCTTTGGGAATAGGGCCAGCAATCCTTCCAGTAGGGCTTGGTGGCCAAAAGTGGGGGGGTCAGCACTGGTTCCAAATAGGGCGATGCTGCTGTTCTGCGTTGTCACGGCAGCAGTGCTTGCAGTTGTTGGCTTTCGACGGCGGGTGTCTCTGGCCATTCACCTATCCAGTGCTTAACCAGCGGATCGTTGGCCGCAAGACGTTGCAGCAGGGCACCAGGCTGGCCGCCATGTTTCTGGCTTGCACGCAGAAGTTCGCGGGCCGTGATGCGACCTGTGCGACGGGTGGTGTGAACTGCAAGCGCAGCTTGGGCTACGGCGACTGGGGCTGCTGGTGCCAGGCTCAGTCCTGCGGTTACAGGTGCTGCCAAAAGCAAGATCTGGCGCAGGATCGAAAGGGATGTCTGAATGCCGAGCTGGGCACCACCAATCAGGGCGTTATGGCCAGAAATCCTTGTCAGTAATTGACGTGCTGCGGGGCCACCGATCTGTATTCCATAGAGCTTGCAAAGCTGCATCACTAGGGCGGTGTCACAAGCCAGACCGCCAGCAAGGTCAAGGAGCACCAGTGGATTGGCTGCTACTCCCGAGGCTTTTAGTGCTGCAAACCGGCCAATGAGTCCCTGGGCCGCAGTCTTGCTGTGTTCCAACCTGCTTCGCTGTAATGACTTTGAAAAGCGATCAGCCTGACGCAGGCCGTTGAGAGCCAGTAGTAGTTCGCCTTGTTCTGTCAGCAAAGTGATCAGGGATTGGCGCAGTGACTCCACTTGGGGAGATCCAATGTCGCTACGGATTCGACCATCAGATCGCATCTGAGGCTCACGAGGCGCTGCCGCTACGGCAAGAAGCTTGAGCTGAGGTGTGGCGTTGGGTAGCCGGCGGCGAATACTTGCCAGCAGAGCTTTTTGCTGATCATCTGGCCAGCAATCGCAACGATTGAGCACCAGCACAACGGGCTTGCCGCTGTGCATCAAGACTTGCAGAGCTTGCAGATCAGTGCTGGTGAGATCACTATCGATTACCAGTAGAACCAGGTCGGCTTGCAGGGCGACGCGTGCGGCAAGACGGGCTCTGCCGGCGGCGGCGATTTCATCAATACCAGGCGTATCGACCAGTTCCACGGCCGAGAGTTTGGAGATGGGTTGCTCCCAGCAAGCAACTTGCAAATTGCGGGTACAGCCATGGGCCACATCGGTAGCAAAGACGTCTTGGCCAAGCAATGCATTGACCAGACTTGATTTGCCGACCCCTACGCGACCAAATACAGCGATTCGCAACCGCCTTTGCTCCAGACGCTGCAGTTGGCGCTGCAGGGCGATGAACTCTCCGGCGAGCAGGCTGCGCTCTCGATTGCTCAGCGTCAGTTGATCTTGCCACTGGTTCAGCAAAAGCCTGCAGCGCTCTGGGGTTGAAGGTGTTGGCTCCAGCATCAGCTTGATCCCTCTGACCAGCCGGCCAATACGGCCAAAACAGCTTCGGCACCGATGACACCGACAAAGCCACCAAATTCATCGACGACAACCCTGACACCACTGCTATTGCGTTGAAATCCTGTGAGCAGGCGGTCGGCGCGAATCATCTCAGGAACGAATTCCACCGCTTCGCTGAGGTCGGCGGGGGTGAGGGAACCTCGGTTCTGAAGAAGGGCGGTCAGCAGGCGTTCACGGCTGGCGACGCCCAGAACTTTGTCGACTTCTTTGCCAAGCACCACCCACCATTCGGCATTGCAGCTGATTAGGTCAGCACGCAGAGAATCAAGGCTGGCGGCACCATCAAGGGTGGGTGCGGCGACCCTTGGGGTCATCAGATCCCGAGCGGTGAGGTCGTTGAGCTGGAATACTTTGGCGATCATCGCCGCTTCATCGGCCTCGATTTGTCCCTGCTGCGATCCCAGTCTTGCTAGTTGGCGGATTTCATTTTCATCCGTGCTGATTTTGCTCTCTACTGAGATTGTGGGCAGCAAACGCTCCAGCAAGATCACCAGCGGTCGCATCATGATGCCCATCAGATGCAAGACAGGAGCACTGGCCAGTGCCACTGGCATGGCCAAGCGGCTGCCAAGCGATTTGGGCAGGATCTCACCTAACAAGATCACCAGGATGGTGAGCCCTACAGAAAACAGCGGTAAGGCAACGCCACTGATGCCACGCTTTTCAAAAATAAAGGCGGCGTAACCACCCAGCATCAGGCTGCCGAAGATGTTGAAGCCGTTGTTGGCGATCACCAACACCGAAAGGGTGCGGCCCAGTCGTTTGCGTAACTGATCCAGGCGTCGAGCGCCGGCAATAGGTTGAGATCGTGCCGCTAACTCATGCACCCGCACAGGATTCACGGTGAGCAGTGCCGCTTCCACTCCAGAACACAAGGCAGAACCGGCGACAACAATCACCACAAGAACAGCCAGCGTCAGTAGGTCACCGCTCATGTCTGGCTGATGCTCTGAGAGCTATTGAGCGGGATGAGGCGATTGTGAAGGCTGAGCAAAGAGCCAGAGATGCAGCTTTCTTGAAGCTGACAATAGTGCTGCCAATAGTTTTGCCAATACTTGTTGGGCTTGTTGAGGAAGAACGAAAAGATTTGAGCTGATCCGCTACTGGCGGACGATGACATGGACTAATCCCATTGGATGGTGCTCACCTGCCATCCTGACGCTCAAAGGCTGTTGTGTCTCTTGCCGTGATCGATCTGTGCAATTTCCGCCAGCGGCGTGACCGTTTGATGTCGCAATTGCAAGGTGTGGCCGCCGTGATTCCGGCGTCTTCATTGGTTACTCATCATGCTGATTGTGAGTATCCGTTTCGCCAGAACAGTGATTTCTGGTACCTCACCGGCTTTGATGAGCCTGATGCGGTCGCCTTATTGCTTCCCCATCGCCCAGAAGGGGAGCAGTTTGTGTTGTTCGTGCAACCCAAAGAGCCCAGCGCTGAGGTTTGGCATGGTTTTCGCTGGGGTGTTGAGGGGGCT
>CATBLW010000131.1 GCA_949486985.1 Prochlorococcus marinus str. MIT 9215 | reverse complement strand
TGGTTGGCCACGTTGCTTTGGCCCACAACAACCAAGACAAAAGGGTCGCGCCAAACCGGAGGTTCAATGGTTCTATCTGCCAGATGCTTTCGATTGAAAGTGGCCAGAAACGCAGCTGGTAGTTGAGCTCTTTGGACGATCACTCCTGCAATGAACCCTAAAAAAACCGAGAGCGTGCAAAAGCCAAGAGACCTTTTTAAGAGCAATGAACGCAAAGCCGCTAACCCCAAGCTGTTGAGGCAATCAAGGCCGACCCGCAACGAACATAAAAAGCGTCAATCTGCCAAAGGGCACCATCAAGCGGACGATCATATTGTGGCAATACATCATAAAACTGATAGCCTTTACTCTCAAAGAACCGATTCATTGAAGCGAAGTCCGGCACTCCACCGATAGGAATAACAGACATCTCGCAAACAATGACCTCAAACTGATTCAACCATTTGTCAGCACCGATAAGCGCCTTGAGTTCATGACCCTGTAGGTCGAGCTTCAGCAAGTTTGGCGAGAATTGAGGCCGCTCCGAGAGAACCCTCGCGAGAGTTGTGCATGGAACTGAGAGCGTGGTGTCTGAAGCAACAGAAGAACTAATTCTGCTGTTGCTCTCACCTAACACGAAAGAAGCCTCTCCTACTTGATCAGAAAGTGCTGCAGGTAGAACTTCACTTCCAATGACCCCTTTGGCCAAGTCGCGCAAAAATGGTTGAGGATCCGGCTGTGGCTCCACCATCAGGGTTGGGGTCTTAGGAAAGACACTCCAGAATTCTTGGGTCCAGTCACCCCGATAGGCACCAGCATCGATTGCGCCCGTGCATCTGAAATTAGCCCGTTGAAGAACCTGCAAACGAGTGGTCATGTCGCGATAGATGCCAGATCGATTGATTAAGCCCTGCTTGATTTTTCGCGCCCAAGAGCGGGGAAGGATGTTCTTCATGTCTAAGAGTTCATCAGAGTTGGTGTAATTGCTGTTGAAGCGCTGCAATCTGTTAAAGCAACCTATGCAATTCACTTTCAAAGCTTCACCGGTTTGGCACCAGGAAATACTCGTCGGCATGAAGTGCACAACTATCTGTTTGGAGAAGCAGATTAAGACGACTTGCTTCAGTGCGATGTAGCTGGAGCCAGGCTGGAGATATCGAAGGAGGTTGAAGGTAAAATTATAAGACCACACTACGATTAAGTTCTTGTCAGCCCAATTTTTCTGGTCAGCTCCTCACCTGTTGACAATGATATAAATCCAAAGACGAGCTGTACACTCCCTAATTGCTTATTTGACACGATTCAGTTCTTTGGAGGCTTCACGGAGGGGATTATTGCGAGCGCCGGTTTCGTGAAACATGCTTTCTGTGCTGCCGAGCCTCAATAAATTCTCCAAGCATTAACTTATTATGCTAGTCAGGTCCAAACATAGTCATGATCATTTTCAGGGATCCAGTAAGTTTAGCAGCATCTTGATGCCATGAATACCGGCAGAGATCAAGGCAAATCGACGGATAAACGCATGAGCGACATGAATGCTGATGTTGTTCTCATATCAGAATGAATGATGCCATTTTTTTACCCAGTACATCTAAATCTTTCTGTCGTAAGAGACATAGGCTTTCGCCCCAACCGATCGGCACTCGACCTGCTTTTATTTGGCATTAAACGATAGCGTTGCTTCTGCTTCGCAGAAGCCTTGGGCTAGGTAACGGGATCAAGAGTTGCATCGATGATCTGACCGCCGCGGGCTTGCAGGCTCTGCGAACGCAGGTAAGTCTCGAACATCTCAAAGAGCTCCTCGATCAATCCCGCCTTTCGCAATCTCTCTGAAGAAGGCGATCGTGGTTGCATCGGAAATGCTGATTATCACGCCAAAACCTACAAACTCTTCGAAGGAGTGCCTGTCATTGACCTCAAATGTAACCTCTTCATCTCTGAGATTGAACAACCGCTGAAGAATCAGCATCTTGAAGAGGATCAGCGGATCAATCCGCTTTCGCCCCGCGTTGCTCTTTCGGTCTTGCGCGTAGCCTTTATCAAGTAGTGGTCGAAACGTCTCCCACGGGATTGCTTCAGATAGCCGAATGAGTATCGGATTTTTTTTGCTGAAGCTTGGCGACTCTATTTTGTTCGTCCAAGAAGCCTCTTTGCCCCACGGCTTGAGTCTATCGAATTTATCTGTCTCTAGCCAAACTGGTCTAAAGATCAAACCCTATTAGGATTTTTCGAACTGCCTTAAGGTATAAACTCTAAATCTATGACAAACTTTTGCTTTGCTGAGCAATGAGTTTTGCTTAAATGGCTATAAAAAGTAGCTGCTGGGATTAGCTCTAAAATTAATTCTTCGATATGCCATTAAGATGGCCATGGCGATGCTGAAATCATGCAAAGCTAGATGATGCTGCTATACATGCACATGGATTTACCCATATAGCATTGTGATTTGCGTAGGTTGAAAGCCCGTGAGTCACATAGTCTGTACAAACTGAAACCATGATGAATCCATAAGGTTCAAGCAGTTTAGCAATTGAAGTCAATGATCCAGAAACGGCCTCCTTTCCAAGTATGCTTGAAAATTCAGTGATTATAATTCCGATTGAATGAGATACCAGCATCTTCTTGCCTCCTTTGATTACCTCCGGCTCATACCCTTCTACGTCTATTTTGAGGACATCGATAAATTGATGGTCATAACTTTCAGTCAAGTTATCTAGCGTATTTACTCTTACTTGAAGCCTGCTGTGCTTAACATACCCAGCCACCTCTGGAAATGCTGGCCTGCTGGAAAGGGTTGACAAATTTGAGTTATATGAATCATCAGTATTCTGTGCATAGGTTTCCAAGAAGGCGGTGCCTGGTATTGTGCCCAATGCGCATCGTGCAAGAACAAAATTTGAATCAGACTTTGCAGAATAAATAACTTTATCCCACAATGCTGAATTGGGCTCTACGCTTACGATAAGCGGAGAGCTAAAATGCTGCCCTAAAATTCTGGTAAGTTCTGCCATCGTTGGCGCCCACATCGATAATATTACTTGGCTTGAATCTGTATGCATTAAACAACAGCTTGCAATCATTTATGATTGAATTGCCCAGGCCTAGGCTGCCCGCCGGCCTAAGGCGATCAAGGTATTTAAATAGTTTGTAAGCGGCCGCGGTGTAGATGTTGCTAGGGCTCATGCAAAACCCCCAAAAGAATGGCCTTTTAGAAGACTATCAGGCTGTAGCATTTTTTTCCAAGCGTCTAATATTATCTCTGATTTCCCTTTTTGGTCTTTGGGGTGGATTCCCAGACTGATAGCATTTAATATCTCGGGAAGCAACTCTATATAGGTAGCAGGTTTAGTTGTTGGATGAAGAAGCCAAGCCTTAGGCGATGAAAGGTTGAGACGCCTAGCTCCCATCTTGCCTGGCCCTTTGAAAAGCATTATTTCTGGTGAAAGTGGATATCCTCTATGGATTAGCTTTCTCAGCAGAACCTCAATCCATAGAGAATTCCTTACAATAGGCAAATAGGCTCTGAGCTTATTTCTGTCCAGAAGAAAACAACGAGTACTGAACCAATCATTGAGCCATCCTCCATCAATAGGCTCTAGAGGCCTCCCTTCGTGAACTGATGGTGCGTCAGAACTTCCACCACTTGCAGTGAAAGGGGGCGCAATCCTTGGTGACGCAGCAATTATATTTCTGTGCGAGCCCATTCGCCATTTTGCTTCTTGGATCCAGCTATAATCTGCTTCTTGAAAAAGAAGCATATCAGCATCATAGTGCAAAACAAAATGTGATTTTGCTAATTCGATGCCTGCCAAGTAAGACATTAGGCCACAACCACCATAGTCATGCGTATTCTTGGTGGTTCCGGCCAAATATTTGCAGGATAAATCGTTGATTATTTTGTCACCCGGCTTTAAAAGGGCAATGCGATCAACATGGCCGGCCCTTTGCAGCTCAAAAGCGATTTCCTTGATTAGGTCAACTTTTTTTGAGTGGCTTGATACTGGAAATCTTTTATCTGGATTAACGATGCGTGTACGCTGTGGCCTGCAGCAATCCACAACAGCAAGCACCTCCCGAACTTCCGATCTATTGGCTGCTACCAGGATTGGCACTGTTAGCAGCGCATAATCTATATCGCCAGGAGATAGGTTTATCTGGAGGGTTACGTCATTTTTGCATTTCGCTTGCATCTGTTTATCTAGTTCCAAAATTGACAAAGAAAACACCTTTTTTGCTTGATTTTACAGCATTCAAGCTAACTTTGTGATGCCTGTGCGGAAAACACAAACTTCTATCACTTAATTATAATAAGACCGCTGCGCAAAAAGCATTTGATCAGCACAAAATTAAATAAAGAACACTTAACGGTTATTTGCCTTTGAGCAGATCGCAGATCTAGATATCGGCTGTTTGGTTCCAGCAACAGGCTCTACGGGCTGATGCTCGGGGCTGAATCAGTATTTGCAGCCACGTTATGCCCATATCAGGAGGTCAATAGCTGCAGGTCCTTGGCCTGAAGAAGGTATGAGAGAGATGCCAGTAAGTTGATTTTGCAGC
Source organism: Prochlorococcus marinus str. MIT 9215 (assembly GCA_949486985.1). Taxonomy (GTDB): domain Bacteria; phylum Cyanobacteriota; class Cyanobacteriia; order PCC-6307; family Cyanobiaceae; genus MIT-9215. The sequence goes on along the minus strand of CATBLW010000131.1, from coordinate 1,328 downwards.
TTTTTTTTTCAGATTACACAACCTTGCCCACTGAAAGCCAGACCGGTGATTTGCTTCCGGCCGACTGCGTCTAGATCACCCGAAATAGGTGCTCGACTTTCGAACGGATATGCACCATTGCTGGCTCGATCAAAGAGATCAATGCCTGCCATGAAACCAATACCTCCATTTCAGAGAAAAGCTTCTCCCGCTTGAATTATTTCTTAGCTTTGGCGAGCTCTCCATCTGAGAAGCCGGACTGCAAACCACCCATCACTGCCCCGGCCTACGATTACAAAAAAATCCCCACTCAAGTCAGATGGCCATTTAAGGGTCACGATTCCGTAGATTAAAATTCATCAAAAAAGCCAGGTCTGAAGCAAGGTTATTTACAACCTTTATGGTTAGCTAAAACGCGCAATAGGCGATATTGCTCCTGTTCCCAATTCCATCGCTCTTGCCCCAGTTGAAATGCTGCGGCACGGGCCCTTTGCAACACAGAAGGTGGTGCTGCTAACCAATGATCTATCGCCTTGGCAAGAGAGGCTGGATTGTTTACTCCAAACAATTGAGCTGCTTCCCCAGCTTCCGACAGGATCTGGCGATGAGCAGGGATATCGCTCAGAACCATGGGGATGCCTGCCAAGGCATAAGTAAACAATTTATTTACGAGTGCGATGAGGCGGTTGGGAGTAAAACCGGTTTCAGCCACCAAGCCGACGTCATAGGCAGAAGCCAGGCTCTCCATCTGCTCGGGTGGTGCAGGGGCATGAAAGTGCAAATGCTGCTCCACACCCAACTGCTGGGCTAAACCCTCCAACTGTTGGCGATAGGCACTGTTGATGAAGCCCCGTAGGTGGAGGTGGGGTCTGCAACGAGCTAACTCCAAAGCACGCACGGCGCATTCCAGCCCCCGATCAGGGCCGATGGTTTGCGAGAACCAATACAACGTAGGACCAGGCCGAAACGATCCACAGGGCGTAGGGCCAGGCGGCGCCTGCGCCAACGGGAACATGTTGCGGACCACCGTTGGAATGGGCAGGCCATAGGTGGAGGCATAGGCCTCGGCGATGCCGGCCGAAGCTGCCGTGAGGAAAGCGCAACCCGGTAACCAACAAGATTCGATGGCGCGTGTGAGCGCACGCTGCTCGTTGTAGCGGGGATGCTCCGGAGGATCACCAAGATGAAAATCTTCAGCATCAAACGCATAAAGGGCTCGGTGATGCCGTGCAGCCAGAGCAGCGGCCGGCAGAGCTGCGGGATAGTGAGCGATATAAAGATCGGCCCGTATTGCCCTGGCCTGCTTGATCAGGTCACCGCAAAGGGGGTGCCAGGCCGCGGTGGCCACG
>CATBLW010000130.1 GCA_949486985.1 Prochlorococcus marinus str. MIT 9215 | reverse complement strand
GCTTCTGTGGCTGTTGGCAGGAAGGCCGCCAGAGCAAAGGCCATGGGAAGTTGCGCCGCAACAATCAGGATCAGACCGCCTGGCCAGAGAGCCGAACAGCCCAGTAGTAGGCAGCCAAGACTGAAGGAACCAAGGCTTATGCCTAACCCGAATTGGAGGCTGCGGTCAGCCAGCCAGCGACCAACAGGCCATTGCAGAAGCACAAGCAAACCAAGTTCTATGGCGATCAATCCACCGCTCCAGCTCTCGCTGAGCGGTGGTCGCTGCAGGCCGCCACGAACGAGATCAAGTGGCAATGCGCTTTGCAGGAGAGCCAACATGCCCGTTGAAACCAAGCTCACCAGTAGCAATGGCAAAAGTGGTGTTAGCCAATCAAGGCTTTTGCTCTCGCTGTTGATGGCATTCCCTTTGCCAACGTTGCTATTGATCTGAGCATTGTTGTTTTGCTGCTTATTGGGTTCATCTGGAAGCGGATTTCGGGCAAGCAAGCCCAGCAAAACCACCATGCAGATGCCATCGAAGAGATAGACCCAGCGAATCACTCCCAACCATGCAGCAATGGTTCCTGCTAATGCCCCAAGGCTGATCCCGAGGGCATCAGCACTGCGAACAAGGGCATAACCGCGACTGGAAGATAAATGTTCACAGCTCAGGGGTACGGCAAGCTCGATTGCTGGCCAGTACAAGCCAGTTGCCATGCCGATCAGCAGTTGCCCCGTGAGATAGCTCCCATAACTATCGGCTTTGAGTAGAAGCAAATCCGCCAGGATCGTCAGCAGAGCTGTTGTGCGCACTGGCCATGAACAATTGAATCCGCGATCGATCAATCCACCACTCACCAGCCGCGCCAAAGTCCCGATCAGAGCTGCCGCTGTTAAGCCGCTTCCAATCTGAGTTGCTGACAGGTTCACCTGATGAAAAATCAGTGGCGTCATGTAGATCACGCCGCCAGCGCCCATTGATGCCAATAGGCGAATCCAGGTCAAACCTTTAAGGGTTGAGGGAAACTGGTTCCACCAAGTCATTGGATGTGGAGTTGCTCTTAGGACGCTCAATAGGGAAGTGGGTTGTGGTGAGGCTGCTTGGCAGTCTGCTGTTGGTCGTCGTGGGTGTGTTGCCGCTCAAGGCGGCGGAGCAGTTGGAGGTTCAGCTTGAAGGGATGGTGATTCCCATCAGGATTGGGGAGTTGACGGATTGGGGGAGGTCAGAAGGGGGAAGTCGTTCAGAACTCACAACCTGGCTTGATTTGCTTGATAACGAAACGCGGATCAATTTGCTCGAGTTACTTCAAGCTCCCTTGGTTCGTGATCAGAGCATGGCCAGACAGATGCTGAGCAGCTGGGCGGGACGCCGACTGCTCGATGCAGTTAGTGACCTGATACGTGTTGATGACGACAGTAGCGGCGACGCTGTTTTGAGGACATTGGAGCGATTGCTTGATCGGCAGGCACAGGTCACCACCCTCGACCTTCTCGAAGCACTTCCTGCTCGCAGTGTTCGCATCGATCTTGATGGTTTGCTGGAGGTGGCCAGTCGCTTGCGGCAACAACTGCAGAACCATCAGCAGTTGCTTCAGGAGTTGGACCGCTTCCCTGCTATTTCAGTGAGTGATCAATCTGCTTTGGCGCTAGACGCTGGGCCTGAAATTACGCCAGAGCTTGTGGCTCTCTCGGTACCGCACCGTGCAAGGCCGCTAAGCCTTGAAGTATGGAGACCAAGCCTTAGCAGTCTTCATTCTCGTTCGAGTTGGGTGCTGATGATGCCAGGGCTAGGCAG
>CATBLW010000129.1 GCA_949486985.1 Prochlorococcus marinus str. MIT 9215 | reverse complement strand
GCGGCGGCGATGCGAGCTGCGGCATTCGGATCGGCTTGCTGAAGCAGTGGATGGCAAATCTCTTGCCCGAGAGCTTTCAGCTGTGCACGTAGAGCTGGTTGTGGTGGCACTGCAGGCGGAAGGAAGCCACGGGTCAGTGCTTTGAGATAGAGGCCACTACCTCCGACCAGAAAGGCGATGCCCCGCGATTTCAGCGAGCTCTCGATAACTGGTTCTGCTGCCGCTTGGAACTCCTGGAGGTTGATGGGTTGATCAGGAGTTCGTAGATCAAGCAGTTCATGGTGGACGCGGCTCTGCTGCTCGGGGGTCGGCTTGGCCGTGCCCACGTCCATCCCGATATACAACTGGCGTGAATCGACATTGATCACACTCAGCTGTAGTTGTTGCGCTAGAGCAAGAGATAGAGCTGTTTTGCCGCTTGCGGTGGGCCCAAGTAACACGATCACCAAGGGTTTGGCTGGGGCCTTGGTTTGGGCCTTAGAAGTCCTGAGGAGTGGCATGCCAGCGACAGGAGGGGTCTCTCCTTTTAAGGGAATGGCTTGTCAGAAGGCTCCTGCAAGCCTCTTGCGCCAGTGGTAAATTGATCTTGCCAGGTCGAGGTTTCTCGTCCATGAGGCCTATCAGAACAACCCTTCCTGGCTGCGGAAACCACGAATGAGCGAAGACTCCAAGGTTCAGGCCGCCTATGGCGCCGAACAAATTCAAGTATTGGAGGGGCTGGAGCCCGTCAGAAAACGCCCTGGAATGTATATCGGCTCGACAGGGCCAAGGGGGTTGCATCACCTTGTCTATGAGGTGGTCGACAATGCTGTTGATGAGGCACTGGCTGGCCATTGCGACGAGATCCTGGTTGTTCTTGGTGAAGATGGATCGGCATCAATCACTGATAACGGCCGTGGCATCCCAACAGATGTTCACCCGAAAACCGGAAAGAGTGCTTTAGAGACAGTCCTCACCGTGTTGCATGCCGGTGGAAAGTTTGGCAGTGGTGGATACAAGGTTTCGGGAGGTCTTCATGGAGTTGGCGTTTCAGTTGTCAATGCTCTGAGCGAGTGGGTGGAAGTGACGGTGCGCCGTCAGGATCAGGTCCATCGCCAGCGCTTTGAACGTGGGGCGCCTATTGGCTCGCTGCGTTCCGAGCCACAGCCGGCATCTGAGAAAGGTTTGAGTGGCACCACTGTTTGCTTTAAGCCCGATGAACAGATCTTCACTGTTGGCATTGTTTTCGATTACGCCACGTTGTCGGGTCGATTGCGAGAACTTGCCTATCTGAATGGGGGTGTGCGGATTGTTTTCCGCGATGAGCGACCTTCTGCGCGCACTGAAGAGGGTGAGTCTTATCAAGAGGTTTATTTTTATGAGGGGGGCATTAAGGAGTACGTCGCTTATATGAATACAGAAAAGGATGCATTACATCCAGAAATTATTTATGTGAATTCCGAAAAAGATGGCGTGCAGGTTGAGGCTGCATTGCAGTGGTGTGTTGATGCTTATTCCGACAGTATTCTTGGCTTCGCTAATAACATCCGCACCGTGGATGGTGGCACGCATATTGAGGGACTGAAGACGGTTCTAACGCGCACCTTGAATACGTTTGCCCGTAAGCGCGGCAAGCGTAAGGAAGGCGATTCAAACCTTGCTGGTGAAAACATTCGCGAAGGACTCACTGCTGTTCTTTCGGTGAAGGTTCCAGATCCTGAATTTGAAGGTCAGACCAAAACGAAGCTCGGCAATACCGAAGTTCGCGGCATCGTTGACAGCTTGGTTGGTGAAGCTCTTGGACAGTATCTGGAGTTCAATCCAGCAGTGATTGATCTGATCCTTGAAAAGGCTATTCAGGCTTTCAATGCAGCTGAAGCCGCCCGTCGGGCGCGCGAGTTGGTTCGGAGGAAGAGCGTCTTAGAAAGTTCAACGTTGCCAGGTAAGTTGGCCGATTGCAGCTCGAGAGATCCTTCCGAGTCTGAGATTTATATCGTTGAGGGTGACTCTGCTGGTGGTTCTGCCAAACAAGGTCGAGACCGGCGCTTTCAGGCCATTCTTCCTTTGCGTGGCAAAATCCTTAATATCGAGAAAACAGACGACGCCAAAATATATAAGAACACTGAGATTCAGGCTTTAATTACAGGTCTTGGCTTGGGCATCAGGGGAGAAGATTTTGACGCGAGCAATCTTCGCTATCACCGCGTTGTGATTATGACTGATGCTGATGTTGATGGCGCACATATACGCACCCTGATACTTACGTTCTTTTATCGTTATCAGAAAGAATTAGTAGAGGGCGGTTATATTTATATTGCTTGTCCTCCGCTTTATAAAGTTGAGCGAGGTAAGAATCACACCTATTGCTATAACGAATCAGATTTGCAAAAGACTTTGTCTGCTTTCCCTGAGAAAGCCAATTACACGATTCAGCGCTTCAAGGGCCTTGGCGAAATGATGCCAAAGCAGTTATGGGAGACAACGATGGATCCTTCTACCCGGATGATGAAGCGGGTGGAGGTTCAAGATGCATTAGAAGCAGATCGTATTTTTACAATCTTGATGGGTGACAAAGTTGCTCCACGTAGGGAATTCATCGAGACCCATAGCGCCGAACTCGATATGTCAACACTCGATATCTGATGGATTCGATGGTCTCGGTATTGCGTTGGAGTTGGCTGCTCGCTGTTGCTCTTTTGGCCCCTGTGGCCCTTCCCGCTGGCGGGGCACAACTGTCTCAACCAGAAATTCGTCGTGGCGATCGTCTCGGCCCGCTGCTCTCGAGCTCTGGTTGTGTTCTACGAGTGTGTCCACTTGTGGTTGCACCTTCGCTTCGCAGTCTCCATGTGGGCACACCAATGCGTGTATTACGTCGCTGGCAGAACGGAGAGGGGGGCGACTGGTTGCATGTTGAGATTGGCCAAGGAGGTTCAGAAGTTGGTGCCACCCGTGGCTGGGTGAGTGTCTGAAACGCTTTTTCAAGTTAGGCAGGTTTTACTGGTTGCTCTTGGCGCGATCCCAGGTGCTTGGCTTCGCCTTCGGGTTGTCAATCATTTTGAACCGATGGTGCCGCGCAAGCATTGGGGCACGTTTGCGGTGAATATGGCCGCTGCTTTCGCTCTTGGGTTGATCATGGCTTTGCAGGCGAAATGTGCACCAGCCAGTGGGCCATCTCCCTTGATTCTGTTGATCGGTGTGGGCTTCTTTGGCAGCCTCAGCACCTTTTCGACGTTTGCAGTGGAATTGCTCGACACCCTTCGTGAGAGGTCATGGCGTGAGAGCTTTGTCTTGGCAGTGGGCTCAATTATTGGCGGCCTTGTGGCTGCCGGCGCTGGATATGGTTTGGGGATCTAAATGGCTGCTCCAACAGCAAAATTAAAATCAGAGTTGCAGGAGTTGTGGCTTGTCGCTTTGGGGGCGGTGCCAGGCGCTTGGATTCGCTGGCAGGCCGATAACGATCTTGTCGTCAATGTTGTGGGTGCGGCCATCCTCGGACTTTTGTTGGGATTGCCCTTTCGGCCGCGGCGGCAATTGCTGATTGGTGTTGGCTTTTGTGGAGCGCTCACCACCTTCAGCAGTTGGATGGTGGATTGCGTGAAGCTGATTGCAAGTGGCGACTGGTTGCCGGCCTTGGGATTGATTGCTCTCACCCTTGGTTTTGGGCTCGGTGCCGCCACTGCTGGTTTTTTAATTGGTCAGCAGATCAAGCGATCAAGGCCTGCTCAATCGCCTCCTTCAGCTCAGCACTCTCAGGAGTAACGCCACTCTTAAAGCGGCTGAGAACGTTGCCATTTTTGCCAATCAGGAATTTCTCGAAGTTCCAGGCCACATCACCTGCAGGTTCGGCTTGATTGAGGGTGGTGTAGGGCTCGCTGGTTTGGCCCATTGCATGAACCTTGTCGAAGAGTTGAAAGTTGGCCCCATAGGTTGTGGAGCAGAACGCTTGGATTTCCTGCAGGCTGCCAGGTTCTTGGCTGCCGAAGTCATTGCAGGGGAAGCCAAGAACTTGGAAGCCTTGGGCTCCGTAATTGTCTTGAAGAGCTTGTAGGCCTGCATATTGTTGGGTGAAGCCGCAGCGGCTGGCGACATTCACGATCAGCAGAACTTCGCCGTTGTATACCCCCAGTTGTTTGTCATCACCTTC
>CATBLW010000128.1 GCA_949486985.1 Prochlorococcus marinus str. MIT 9215 | reverse complement strand
CGCTCCTCAGATCATCAATGACGGCGTCACCATCGCCAAGGAGATCGAGCTTGAGGACCATATTGAGAACACTGGTGTTGCACTGATTCGTCAGGCGGCTTCCAAGACCAACGACGCTGCTGGTGATGGAACAACCACAGCGACTGTTCTGGCTCATGCCATGGTCAAGGCTGGTTTGCGCAACGTTGCTGCAGGCGCCAACGCCATCTCCTTGAAGAAAGGCATCGACAAGGCCACTGATTTCCTCGTTCAGAAGATCGAGGAGCTCGCCAAGCCGATCAGTGACAGCAACGCCATTGCTCAGTGCGGAACCATTGCTGCTGGCAATGATGAAGAAGTGGGCCGGATGATTGCTGACGCCATGGATAAGGTTGGCAAAGAAGGCGTGATTTCCCTCGAAGAGGGCAAGTCGATGACCACCGAACTGGAGGTCACCGAAGGCATGCGCTTCGACAAGGGCTACATCTCCCCTTATTTCGCGACCGATACCGAGCGAATGGAGGCTGTCCTTGATGAGCCTTACATCCTTCTAACTGACAAAAAAATCGGTCTGGTTCAGGACCTTGTTCCTGTCCTTGAGCAGGTTGCCCGTACTGGCAAGCCTCTGCTGATCATTGCTGAGGACATCGAGAAGGAAGCGCTTGCAACCTTGGTGGTGAACCGTTTGCGCGGTGTGCTCAATGTGGCGGCTGTAAAGGCTCCTGGCTTTGGCGATCGTCGCAAGGCGATGCTCGAAGACATGGCTGTGTTGACCAATGGTCAGCTGATTACTGAGGACGCAGGCCTCAAGCTTGAGAATGCCAAGATCGAGATGATGGGCACCGCCCGTCGCGTGACCATTAATAAAGACACAACCACGATTGTTGCTGAAGGCAATGAAATGGCTGTGAAGGGTCGCTGCGAGCAGATCAAGAAGCAGATGGACGAGACCGACTCGACCTATGACAAAGAGAAGCTTCAGGAGCGTCTAGCCAAGCTCGCCGGTGGTGTTGCTGTCGTCAAGGTTGGTGCCGCGACTGAAACGGAGATGAAGGACAAGAAGCTTCGTCTTGAGGACGCCATCAATGCCACTAAAGCGGCTGTTGAAGAAGGCATCGTCCCTGGCGGCGGCACCACCCTGGCTCACTTGGGTTCTGTACTGACTGACTGGTCAAGCAGCAACCTTGAGGGAGAGGAACTGATCGGAGCCAACATTGTTGAATCTGCTCTGGCTGCTCCCCTGATGCGTATCGCCGAGAACGCTGGTGTGAATGGCGCTGTTGTGGCTGAAAACGTCAAGTGCAAGCCGATGAGTGATGGCTACAACGCTGCCACTGGTGAGTACGTCGACATGTTGTCTGCAGGCATCGTTGACCCTGCGAAGGTGACGCGTTCTGGCCTGCAAAATGCAGCTTCGATTGCTGGCATGGTGCTGACTACCGAATGCATCGTGGCCGACATGCCCGAGAAGAAGGAAGCAGCTCCTGCCGGTGGCGGTGGCGGCATGGGTGGCGATTTCGACTATTGATCGTGCCTTTCGGATCCGTCTGGATTCCGGCTTCAATCAAATTTCAAATAGAGCGCCCTTCTGGGGCGCTTTTTTATTGCCTTGCCTTTTCGCGTGCAGTCTGCTTGAGAACGAGCCTTCCCTTTTTTTTGGTGGTGGTGGGGGGGAGAGAAAGATCCAAAGTGCTTTCATTCTGGCTCTTGATTGGAAAGAATTTGCCACCATTGGAATGGCATAGATATTGCCTGGATTGAAGATGCTTTGATGGCGGAGGATACAGATTCCAGTTAAGTAAAAGTAGTTTTGGCGAGATGCTGCCTTAGGGAAAAATGTCTACGATTCCTTCGGCAACATATTCCGCGAGGCCGGCGAGGTTGTCTGTTATTTCTTCGGTTGAAAGTTCCCATTTTTTTGAGATAGCGGCTGCTAATTTATTCTTCTCCGCATGGCTATTCATGGAGT
>CATBLW010000127.1 GCA_949486985.1 Prochlorococcus marinus str. MIT 9215 | reverse complement strand
CTCATCGCCTCAGCGGCTGCAGTGCCTTCATCGAGCAAGGAGGCATTCGCAATCGGTAACCCCGTCAACTCACTGATCAGGGTCTGAAAATTGAACAGTGCCTCCAAACGACCCTGAGAAATCTCGGCCTGATAGGGGGTGTAAGCGGTATACCAAGCCGGATTCTCAAAAATATGCCGCTGAATCAGCGCAGGGGTGGCTGTGCCGTGATATCCGAGACCAATCAGGGAGCGCCGGAGAAGATTTTGAGCAGCAATGGCTCGGAGCTCCTCCAGGGCCTGCGCCTCTCCACATCCCTCAGACAATGCATATCTGACGGATGAATCATCAAGAATCTCGGGAGGGACGACAGCCCTGATAAAAGCCTCCAAATCTTGATAACCAAGCTCTTGCAGCATCCGTTGCTGATCCTCTGAGCCAGGGCCTATATGCCGCGAGACAAATCCTGAAAGCTCCTGATAAGCAGAGTGAACAAACGGCTTAGCCAGCACGTTCAAAGCAACGCATCAATAAATCGGAGACTAGAAAAAATTTCTCGCCGTCGTCACCTAAATCTTCAATGGCTAGCTGTTTCACATTGCGGCAACCTTGCTGGCATACGTAGCAGCATCCATCAACTCATCCAGCTGATCAGCTTGCTTGGGGCGAATCACCAGCAACCATCCCTCGCCATGCGGATCATTCTGAAGCTCCTCAGGGCTACTCAAAACAGACTCGTTGCGTTGGACCACTTCACCACTGATCGGTGAATACATCTCCTCGACAGCCTTCACTGACTCAATCGAGCCAAAACTTTTGCCGCGGGATAGCTCGGTGCCCACTTCAGGCAAATCCACAAAAACGATGTCGCCCAATTGATCAACAGCGAAAGCACTCAAGCCCAAACGCACAAGATCGCCATCCACCAATAGATATTCGTGGCTATCTGCAAAGCGGAAGTGATCAGGGAATTGGAACGCCATCGAACTCAAGCCAGCCAGGCCAATACTTATCCATTCTGAGGGAGCTTGAGCAGACCTGCCTTAACCAGAGCCACAAGTGCTCGAACAAGAGCAAGTTCAACATGTCCGCGATGGGTTCCGCCCTGAACAAAAAGGTTGAACGGAGGCCTCAAAGGAGCATCTGCAGAGAATTCGCTCGTGCTGCCATCAATAAATGTGCCTCCAGCCATCAGCAATTCACTGTCATATCCAGGCATAGCCGCGGGAACGGGGTCGAGATATGAACCCACCGGCGAACAAGACTGAAAAGCTCGGCAGATAACTTTCAGAGCCTCAGGATCGCCAATCCTTACGGCCTGAATCAGATCGCCACGAGGTCCTCCCGGCGCTGGCTGCACGGCAAAGCCAAGCGCATCAAAAACACCAGCCACCAGATCTGCTCCGATCAAGGCTTCGGCGACCATTTGTGGAGCCAAAAACAAGCCTTGCAACACCACACGATTCAGATCAAATCCGATCCCTCCCTCACGACCAATCCCCGGTGCCGTGAGCCTGCAACAGGCCTGCTCAACCAAATCAGCACGCCCAGCAACGTAACCACCCGTTGGCGTAATCGTGCCACCCAGATTTTTAATCAATGAACCAGCAATCAAATCCGCACCAACATCAGTGGGTTCTTTTTCTTCCACGAGCTCCCCATAGCAGTTATCCACAAAACAGACACAATCCGGCTGGCGCTGATGAATACGAGCACAGATATCGCCAATGGCATCGATCGACAAAGATGGTCTCCAGCTGTAACCACAACTGCGTTGAATCAACACCATCCGTGTCGGAGTCGACAGGGCTTGTTCCAGAGCAGATCCATCCACACATCCCTCTGGAGTCAGCGCTAACTCCTCATAAGTGATCCCAAACTCAGCGATCGAGCCCTGACCCGATCCCCGCAGCCCGATCACTTCTTCCAAGGTGTCATAGGGACGCCCGGTGACGGATAACAGCCGATCCCCTGGTCGCAGCACCCCAAACAAAGCCGCTGCAATGGCATGGCTACCACTAACGAATTGCAGTCGCACCGCAGCCTGTTCTGCCCCAAGAACACGAGCGAAAACCCTGTCCACCACCTCGCGACCCAAGTCGCCATGGCCATAGCCAGTGAGCGAGGCGAAGTGTTGACTGCCAACACGTTCGTGACTGAAAGCCTCCAAGACCTTGTCGAGGCGTCGCGAAACCGCTGCCGTTCGCTGAGCAGCCATGTCCTGCAAGCCATGGGCGACTGAAGCCACATGCCTTTGCGCCCATGCCGTCGCCATGTCTTGATCCCATTCTCTTAAAGGCAGCCTGGACACAACAATCACGAAGCAGCAGCTTGCACAGCCCATCTTGCGCCCTAGCCAGCCCCAGCCTTCGATCAAGCATTAACAACCATATGGGGCTTGAATAGCGATTTGAACAACATTTACACCCAGGCCTCTGGGCCGAAGACCAGAGAGCAATCAAGATGAATAAAAAATAAAATGTGCCTTGGACTTATCGCAATTAAGCCATGCGAAGAAATACAGTTTAAAACTTCTAAAAGTGCCTTATGCGAACAATTAGCCGCGCACAAACGAGCACAAAAACATAAGTATCGCGCAGAAACTAGATCAAAACAATCGCAATATTGGCAACCTACTCAGCTGCCATCTAGGAGAAAATACTGAATAGGAACCTTGCCAGCCACAGCCAACAGGGAAGCAATTCCATAGTTCCTTTAGATTCTCTTGTGGGGCGGAAGCTATCGCCGCTCCAAGCGCTTGCTTGCG
>CATBLW010000126.1 GCA_949486985.1 Prochlorococcus marinus str. MIT 9215 | reverse complement strand
CGAGAAAACTGCACAAATGGTGCAAGTGATCGGCTAATTGCGGCAAGACCATCAGGGTTCCAAATCACAGCAGGCCTGCTCAATAACTGAGAAATGCAATGGAGCTCAAGCTTGGATCTCTGAGAAGAAACAGGCAAAGCCCTTTTGTTTAGTCGATGCAGCAGTTGTTGTTGATGTAGCGGATCAGAACCAATCAGTACGTAATTTTCAAATCGGTCGAAATGTATTCCCGAACGAACTTTTCGGGGCCAGATCTTTGATGGCAGAACCAAATAAGCCTTCCCATCATCAGCCCATGCTTGCCACCAAATATCACGTCCTTGATAACGCCATAGATCATTCGCAAGACTTACCCCAAGGCGTTGCTGCCAAAGAGTGGGAGGAGTCCTTCTCGGATCACCTTGAAAACTCTGAAGCAAATTCAGCTGGTCAATCAACCTCTGTAGGGAAAGGCTTTCTTGACTTCTAAAACTTCTGCTATTCAGCTGAAGCGCTATGGAAGGGATCAACAGGAGCGTCAATAAGCCCGCTGTTGTGACAGGAGCATTGAAATGCCTCCGAAGTGACTCAGAAACCTCTGTGAAGCGTCTTGATAGAACAATCAAAGAGCAGCCTCTACAAAGCCAGTGCAACAACGACTGCTGATATCACTATTTCTCGCTGTGGTTTTTACGCCGGCGTCGATCACTCCATTCAACTGCTGAGAGATAGATCACAGCGACGCTGACAAATACCAACAAACCAGCTGCTACAACTCCTAGCAGCTGGTTTGTGACAGGGTTCTGGAGAACCTCAGACACCTTAGAAATCGAGAGAGCCGTCGCCGTTGCGGCCCCAGACGACCATCGCTATTGAGAAACTGAACACAGCTGCCAAGGCCGCCCAAGCGAGAGTGAACAACATAAAAGTACTGGCTCGAATTGACGAAGCCTAACTAAGCTCAGTAGAGGTTACACGTCGCTGCTTTGCATTCTTCATGACGTTCGCGACCCCAGGTGCATCACCTGTACTTGAAAAGGCCAAGGAGACCAAGCGATATCCAGAGGCACGCGTGATCGTGCTTGATGACGATGTCAACACCTTTAATCATGTCGTCGACTGCCTGCGGCGAATCGTTCCTGGCATGAGCGAGGAACGTGCTTGGGCCCTTGCCCATCGCATTGATGGTGATGGCTCGGCAGAAGTCTGGTGTGGCCCTCTTGAACAAGCTGAGCTGTACCACCAGCAACTCTCTGGCGAAGGCTTAACGATGGCTCCTTTGGAGAGATGTTGAACCAACACTGTTGGCATCAATCAAATCTCTACAATGAGATTTGCTAGCAAGTAATGGGCAAAGTAAGCATCAAGAAATAAGCGTTGTAAAGGCCTAGTTAGCTTGCGATAAGCCTGATTTCTATTCCAGCTATTCCTTCTGAGCAGTATGACGTGAACCTTGCATCAAGGTCAGCAAATCAGCTGTTCGCAAATCTGAAGCCTGAGCTGCAAGGACGTATCGAACAACCTTGCCAGGACAAATGGCCAAACCACGGACCTCTTCACCATGCATCTCAGCTGTTAAGACCTTGGCCTCAGGACCACAGCTGACACCAAGCGGTCCTGTGACCCTTTCGAGCAAGGTGTCGATGGATGTAAGCATCTTGCGTCTTCAACAGAAGCTCCCTTTTTTCCTAGCAAGAATGGCTAATTTCGACCAGTACAAAATCATTCGCTGGCTTTGGGCAGAGTCGTCATCACCCACAGCACCTATATCGATGGCTTAATTCCTTGGCTTAAGGCCCTGGCCTTGGAAGAAGGCATTCAAACTGTCACTCCTGCAGTAATCAGTCGTGTCAAAGGCCGCTCACCTGGGCTTCAAATTCGCCTGTCTTCGCCCATCCGCGGTGGCTTCAAGCTGGTCGCCAGACGTGGTCAACTCGCGCAAGAAGTTTTCGTAGTAACTGAACTCAATCAATCAACACTTGTCGAACAGCTAAAAAATTGTCAGCCAGGAATCAGAAAAAGGAGCCCGCAAAACACTGAATAGATAGTTTTTCAAACAATCAACCTGAACAAACATTGTTCAAGTGTCAGGGCAATAAGTTAAGTGGTGCAAGGGATTCAACTCTTCCACTGAGGCCAAGTAAAAAGACCTTAAGTGGCAATCATTAGAATCTTATCGACAAGCCGAAAAGAAGCTAATAAAGCAACAGTTTTTGGATATGGTGGGCTCACATAAAGCCAGCGATGAAACAATAGGGCATATTCCAAATTATTTATATAAGGCCTATATAGCTTGCAATCAAAGTCTGGAAGCCTCTAATCCTTCCATTTCTATAATCCAAACAGGCTTATAAAAACAACGATCAATAGGGTGAACCGCCATGCCGTGCGCGCCCCAGTGTTCGACCTGGATAAACCAGAAGGGGAAACAAAGTGGGGATCCGTTTCCGGCAGCAAGGCCGGTGTACTGCACCGTCACAACAGTCTCCCCAAGTCGAAAGAGAGTCAGATCAGAGCACTAGAAAAAGGCCGTCACCAACACAGCAGTTCATTTTTATCTTAATCGCTATTAGCAAGATGCTGAGGCCAGATTGCACGGACACGTTCCAAAATCATTGCGGCCTCCTGGTCCCGACTAACCGCATCAACACCTCGGAGCAGAACGGTTACATGGCCAAGCTTGCGCCCAGGCGTTTCAAGTTCTTTGCCATACCAATGCACATGAAAGCCATCACAACGACGCAGCTCAGAAAGACGTTGTTCAATTGATGAAGCCCGACCTTTAGGCAAGCCGAGAAGGTTAACCATCAAGGCTCCAGCTGAAATCAACGCCGGAGCAGGAACTGAAAGATCAGCCGCAATGCATAACTGCTGATCGAACTGACTACTACTGCAAGCTTCGATTGAGAAGTGAGCAGAATTGTGGGTTCGTGGAGCGATCTCATTCACCTGCAATCCAGCAGGGCCATAAAAAAATTCAATCGCGAGCACGCCCTGATAATCGAGTTTGGTCAACAACGAAGCCACCACGTTGTAAGCCATGGCTTCCACGGCATGCTCAACGACAGCTGGAGCGATCACCCAATCACAAACCTGATTGGTCTGATGGGTTTCGACAAGAGGCAAACATCTCACCTGCCCGGTTGCGTCACGACTAGCAACCAGGGCTAATTCCCGTTCAAAACGCACCCAGCTCTCAAGCAACCATTTCGAGGCATCGACTGAACGTAAAAGCTGTGCCAGGTCATCAATGCTGTTTAAAACCCTTGTGCCCTTGCCGTCGTAGCCCCCGCGAGCAGCCTTTGCCATCACAGGAAAACTCCAGCCGGCAGGCAACCTGGGCACACCCGTTGGAATCGCGGTTAAAGGTGTCCATTCAGGACCTGGTACACCAAGGTCACTAAGCAATTGTCGTTGGGAGATCTTGTCGACCAAAGGAGCCAACGCTGCCAACGAGGGGCGGAACTTCACGCCCTGTTGTGCCAAAGGAATCAACGCATCAATGTTGACCCATTCGTTTTCAAATGTGATGCATTGGCAGTCCTGCACAAGTTTTTTTGTGCCTTCAACGTCAACAGGGTCGGCCACAACATGGCGTGTCGCACCATCAACAGCCGGATCATCTGCGGAGCCAGATTGAACAATTACAGAAACATGGCGCAGGTTTGCTGCTTGCACCAGCATCTGAGCAAGCTGTCCACCACCGACAACTCCGATATTGGCAGCTTTGCCATTAGCAACTGAAGCGCTGCTCATGCGTAGGACATCAACCAGGCCATCATCAGAGCTTGGCATCTAAGGCACAGCATGATGTTCTTTAGAGCAATCCTCGATCGCCAGCAAAAGCCAAACGCAATCCAGTGAGCACGATGACAATAAGAAACAGGGCTAGGCCCACAGTGCAGGCATAACTAATTTCCAGCTCAGCAAAGGCTTGGTCGTAAACGTAGTAAACAAGTGTTCGGGTCGAATCAGCTGGCCCCCCTTGAGTCATCAAGAAAACTTCTTCAAAGACTTTTGTTGCTGCGATTGATGAAACCACCGCAACCAAAGTCAAGTAAGGCCGCAACAACGGTAGCGTGATATCAATATGCTTGCGAATGCCTTCGCTGCCATCGAGTTCTGCGGCTTCATACAAATCTGCCGAGATTCCCTGCAGGCCCGCAAGAAAAATCACCATGTAATAACCAAGGCCCTTCCACAGGGTCACAAGCATGACCGCTGGGAGCGCCAACAATGGGTTGGTTAGAAAACCAATCGAACTGAATCCCGCACCGAAGAACTCGGCTAACCATCCATTGATCAATCCGTTCTCGGCATAAAGCCATCGAAAAGCAATAGCGGCGACGACAATCGAGACCAAAACAGGGGTATAGAACGCACCTCTTAAAAAATGAATTGCTGGCAGAGAACGATTAACCAGTACAGCCAAGGTCAATGAACCAAGAACAATTGGCGGAACCACACCAATCAAATAGAGAAGAGTCGTGCCGAGCACCCGAAAAAACATCGGGTCATTGGCCAAACGTCGCATGTTGCTCAAGCCGACGAATCGCAAGGGTTCCGATACATCAAGCCCTGTCTGCGTGAAGCTCATCACGAGGGCCATCAATGCTGGAATCAACACCGAGAGACTCAGCAGCAAGATGGCTGGCAAAAGGAATCCCCAGGCAGTGACGCTGTTGCGAAAGGACTGCCAGAATCCGCGGTGGATTGGAACAGTCATCACCAAAAAAGTTGTCCTGCGGGGAGATTAAGTGAGATTGTGTGACAACACCCGGGCAAGGCTGATGGGCAGGCTTGCTTTTTTACTTCCGCTGCCATGACCAGCGACATTCGCCGTATCCCAGTTGCACTGGAACGACAGCCTTACGAGGTGGTTATTGGCGGGAAGGGTCTACAAGGATTAGGAGAAGAGCTTCTTCTGGCTGGCCTCAAACCAGGGATCAAAGTTCTTATCGTTAGCAACGCTGATGTTGCAGGACCATACGGAGAAATCTGCTTCAAAAGCCTCAAAGCCAATGGGTTTAAGCCAACTCTTCTTGTGATCGAGGCGGGGGAGGATCAGAAGACACCTGCAACCGTTTCACTCATCCACAACGCTGCCTATGAAGCGGGGCTTGAAAGGGGGTCACTCATGTTGGCTCTTGGCGGTGGTGTCGTTGGTGACATGACCGGTTTTGCTGCCGCCACTTGGCTGCGAGGGATCCCCATCATCCAGGTTCCAACAACCCTGCTGGCCATGGTGGATGCAGCTATCGGTGGCAAAACAGGTGTTAACCACCCAGGTGGCAAAAACTTAGTGGGAGCCTTTCACCAGCCAAGGCTTGTGCTGATCGATCCAGAAACATTGAAGACGCTCCCGAGGCGTGAGTTTCAAGCAGGGATGGCAGAAGTAATCAAATACGGCGTGATTGGTGATTTCGAGCTATTTGAACTGCTTGAGAAAACATCAAGACTTGATCAGCCTCAAGAGATGGACAACGTTCTTCTCGAAACCATTCTTGAACGTTCTGCAGCAGCAAAAGCCAAGGTTGTTCGTGCTGATGAACACGAAGCTGGACTTCGCGCCATCTTGAACTATGGACACACCTTCGGGCATGTTGTTGAAACCCTTTGCGGCTACGGAACATGGCTACATGGGGAAGCTGTAGCCATTGGCATGGTGGCTGTTGGGGAACTCGCTGTGCAGCGCCAGAGCTGGAGTAGGGAAGCCGCAAACCGGCAGAAAGCACTCATCAAAAAAGCGGGCCTACCGACAAGTTGGCCCACTCTCAACAAAGACGCCGTCATGCGAACACTTCAAGGCGACAAGAAAGTCAAAGACGGGAAAATTCGCTTTGTCATTCCCACAAGCATTGGCAAGGTTGAAATCCAAAATGACATCAGCAAATCAGAGATTGAAACCTGTCTGTCAAAGCTCAGCTGAAGGGCTTAACTGAGGTCTTAACCAAGAGCCTCATCAAAGACGCTCAACGAACAGGTTCCTCCAGGAACTTGCAATGAAGCTTTGGCTGCTCAGCATGGTTTGAAGAAATCGGCTTGATCTCAAAGGCCAACCAACGAAACTCACCGAGTCCAGCAGGATCCACAAGCCTCAAAAGCGCTTCTCGCCTTTGAAAAGCATCTGAAAGCTGAGTAGGAGGAAGCTTCTGCAAACCATAAAGTTGTTCCGCCAAACCAAGCGCTAGCAAGGCTTGACCTTGACGAACCTCGCCAAGACAATTCCAACCCTGTTGTTCAGCTTGGTATTGAAGAGTTTCCAGGCAAAGATGAGCTGTGAGATCACAACAACCGGGTGACTCCAACAGAGCCGAACTAGCCATCTGCTGCCGGTAGGCCATCAAGGTGCCATCCCCCCTCGCAGCGTTGAAGTAACGACGCGCTTCAAGGGCGTAATCAATGACCAACATTGGGCCCATTTGCAGAGCTGAAGCAGCCTGCTTTAACCAGGGCTCTAAATCTTGATGCCATTCACTACACCAACCATCTGGCACGTTTGGAGGAGGGATGGTTATTCCCAAGCTGCGATTGGCCTTCTCTATCGATAATTTCAGCTGTTCTGGAATTGGGAGCTCAATAAAACGGAGATAAGGCTCAGAATTGACCATCTCAAAGCCAACGCCTTGACGATGCAAGGCGTTGTGGCGCCACACCAAGCGTTCGACGGGCAAAGCATCCAGCACCTCATGGGCGAGCAGCACACCAACCACCGGTGCCGCAGCCAAATCCGCGAAGCTACGCCAATGAATAGATACTGATGGCTTCAACAAAGCCAAACGTTCGCGTTGCCGTTCAGCCATACCCTGATTGGGTTCCACCAAAACCAAATCCAGCTTTGGCAGCAAATCTGGGCAAAGCGACTCCAGGGCAGTAATCAGATCAATAGCTAGTTGCCCTTCTCCAGGACCGGCTTCCACCAAAGTCAGGCGTTGATCTGAATGATTGCGTTGCTCAAGTTGATCAAACCAATCCGCCAGTTGCACAGCCAGGAGCTGCGCAAAATCTCCTCCTAGGGAGGGAGAGGTAACAAAATCACCGTCAACCCCAATGCGAAGCTTTCCTGTGGCGTAGGCCCCTTGATCAGGATCATTGAGCACCCAATCCATGTACTGATGAAAGCTGACACTGCCTCCAAACGCCTTCAACCTTGTGATCAACCAAGCTGGGCATGGAGCAGAGGGGAGGTCCATTAGAGAGAATGCCCCTCAATTCAATAAATACATGGGAGCACATCACAGACACAGACCTATAGCGGCACTGCTGGCATTGGTGCTCTCTCTGATCTGTTGCGGACCCGCGTTCGCTTACGACAACCCTGAACTCTTGCCCGATCACCCAACACCGGTGATTGATCTCGCAAGGGCTCTAAGCGAAAAGCAACGTTCAGACCTAGAGCAAAATCTCAATGAAATCGAATCGCGTACAGGCTGGAAACTGCGTGTTCTAACCCAATACGAACGAACGCCAGGACTCGCCGTCAAAGAGTTCTGGGACTTAGATGAACGAAGTCTTCTCATGATTGCTGATCCTCGAGGAGGCAATCTGCTCAGCTTCAACGTTGGCGATGCTCTGTTCGCCCTGATGCAACGCACCTATTGGGTGGAGCTGCAAACCCGTTATGGGAATCAGTTTTACCTCAAAGATCACGGTGAAGACGGCGCCATACTTGACGCGCTCAAGGCAGTGGAAACGTGTCTTGACCGAGGTGGCTGCCTATTTGTGCCAGGACTGACTCAAGAGCAATGGCTCTGGACTTTCTCAACATCCGCTCTAGGAGGTGTTGTGGCGGGCTTTGCAGCCTTCCCTCGCAAGAAAGGAGAAATGGTTGCGTGGACGTGGTTATTACTACTTTCACCGCTTTGGGGCATGTTGCTAGGAGTATTCGGCATTGCACCAGTCATCTCTCGAACCAGTGATCTGATTCCTTTGATAAGAAATGGCCTTGGATTCTTTGGTTGTGCAGTAGGTGCTTACTTAATAGCCCAAGCGACAATGAGTGAGAAACTCGTTGAAGAGTCAGACACATAAAATTCGTCTAAGTTTTTAGCAAAAAACTAAATTATCTAATGCTGCAAAGAATTGTTGGTGGCCTACAAATAGGTTTGGTGCTTCCTGCACCATCTCCTGAAAGGTCTAATCGGCGTTGATCTCTTTCTTGCCTTAATTGAGCCAGAGCAACATTGTAAAAGCTATTCAATCGCGTGAATCGCTTAACAGGCTGCCCGTAATAGCTCCTGCCCTGCAGGGTGGGAAACGATGCCCATTCAGGAGCAAGCTTGGCGGCAAGTAAAGGTGTCATTAAGCCTTGATCAGTCAGCGCCAAAGCCTTTCGACGCTGAATAAGGAATAACGCTCCTTGGTCTTGAGCTTCAGGACCAAACCCCCGAAAACCTAGCTTTTTCTGAACAAGATTCCAAGTAAAGGGCATGAACTGGTAGGCACCTGCTGCTGCACTCGCATAGCGGGATGAATAAATCACACGATTTGGATGCCTTTTCAAATGTGGCATCAAGCCTCCACCAAACATGACTCTGTAGCCAAGGTCCAGGCCTCCTTTCCATGTTCCCTCTGCAAAGCGGATGGTATTCAGAAGGGCCCGCCGCTCTGGGGTGATCACATAGGGGAGAGCAGACGTGGGTACAAAATCAGAGCTACTAACCATCGCCGAGCGCTGCAATGCGTTAACAGCAGGCAGGGGAGGGATAGAGGTTGATTGAAGCGCTTGTATAGGAAGAGCGAAGGAAAGAGAACCTGCGGCGACTGCAATGAAGACGTTGCGTGCAATCGGGGCGGAGGAAGTCATTCAGTGAAATCAAGGAACAAGAATCCATCCGAGAGAGGAAGGATCCCAACAACGAACAAAGGAGAGTCGCGTTGAAGGCCGTAAACGGTCTTGATGAACCCACGGCTAGAGACCAATTGGCCAGCAACCATAGGGAGTTAAACCAAAAGATTTAACAATTTGGCCGACTATGTCGAAACCGCTCCGAAAAGACAGCAATCTTGTGCCAGCCAGCAGGCCGTCCACCTGGTGCTGTTCTTGAAAACCCTTCTGCTCAAAAGTTGAAAGCTTGAATCTCAATCGTTGGTCAATGCTGAGAAACAAAGATTGTCTAATGCTCCAAGATTTCAATAAGACTGTTGGCCGCAGTGAGGGCGCCATCGTTAGCTAAACCTTTGGGATCTAAAGGTGCGATCAAAGGCTGATCCAATTCCCAATCGCCTTGCTCAAGTTGATGACGTTCAAGCAGGCGGTGCTCTGCAAAATATTTGAGCCCATAAAGCAAGGCATTTGTCTCGGCAAAATCATTCCTTCGCACAACGTGTAAACCAATTCGCAAGCTAATGGCCTCACAGAAACTGCTATAGCCAGGTTTGCCAATATGCCTGGAGCAAAAAGGTAATGCGTCCAAAAGGCGACTTGATTCAGGCAAGAAAGAGATATTGTGACACTGATTTAATTCCATATAAATGGATGTTTTTTGGGGCCGAGGCACAAGAAAATAGTGATCTGGCCAATGGCTGAACAATGAAGAACTAAGCGGCAAACCAAATCCACCAAATCCAACCATCACAATTGGAGAATTAATGGAAGCCAGCTCATCTTGTTTCTCTTTTGGTAGCGGCCTTGGCCTTGGGGCTGTTAATCCAAGAGATTGCTCAGGAGTTGACCAGTCCATCGACAATGAGAACGGACAACGCAACAACAAATCACCACGTTGATAGTCAGCGTAGGCGGCCTGAGCATGGTCAACGAAAGGGCCTCCCAATGGGGCATAAATCTCATCCCAACCAAAATTTCCCATCCAGACAAGCGGCGCATCAAGTTGATCAGCCAACTGCGCCGCCGCAGGTGGAATATCTGCAAGAACGATCACTGAACATTGCTGTGCCTTGATCCAGACAACTTCGTCTTCTATTTGCGTTGGGAGCAATGAATTCAGCTCAGCCAATGCAGCAAGTGTGGATGAACAATCAAGCTCAATGGCATTCATCTGCACCATGCCAACATCCCATCGAAGCCTGCGATGTTCAACGGGTATATCTTGCAAAACAAGACTCAGAAATTGCATATCAACAACTGAACTAACGACCAGACGCCAATCAGGCTGAAGACGATGTAGTTCTGCTAATACCGCGGCCTGCCGTGCCGCGTGGCCATAACCGTGACTGCTTAAGCAGAGATAGATCAGCACGGCATCTTCTGGATGGTTGTGGATTCAGGCCTGCTCAAGAGAGTTTGTTGGTAAGCCAAAGAGGCATCAGGCAAAAACCAGCGATGACTTACGAGGCTGAGTCGTCCATCAATAAATTCAACCCAGGAAAGATGGCAAAGAGAGTGGCCATCTTCATCGCAACAGCGCCGAGGCACACAGGCTGCATTGAGATAGGCGGTTCCCCAGCGATCTTCAACAAAGGTGCAACGATCGCCATTTCCTCGCTTGAGTTGATGATGCATGTGGCCGAAAACCACCAACTCCGGAACCCTGTCCCTTCTGATTCGATCGATTGCCAGCGCCAGATCAAGATCTCCCCAATCCATCGCTGGAGCCTTCCAATCGCGACCGCAGGGGCTTGTTGCCTCTGACCCAAGTCCCGTCGGGCCAGAATGAGCCAGTACGACGAGAGGCCAGTGTTTCGGGGCCTGCTTCGCGGCCTTAACAATTCGATCTGCAGACTCCTCCATCGTCATCGGACCATAAATCGCTTGAATGGCTTTGGAGAGATGAAATCCACCTCCAGCACTCCCTGGCCTCGCTCCAACCACGGCCACTTCTGGTTCAACCCATTGGCGCAAGCTCCAGCCACAATGACGCTCTGCCAACAAATTCAGTTGACGCTCCATGATCGCGCCACTGGGATCACGCCCTCGATCGTGATTGCCGAGAATGACGGCTGTAGGGATAGAAAGTTGCTGGATCGCCTTGACCAGCTTCAGATCACCATCACTGAGATCACCCACAAACAAAACAGCGTCAGGCTGAAGCTGAGCAAGTAATGCCCGATCGTCAGTACCCCAAGCACCGTGTAAGTCGCCGACAATGGCAAGACGAAGAACGGTCAGGGCCAATGCCTAGGCTGGGTACATCCTGCCCCAGTTGGTCCCAATGACCGCTGTTTCCGCCCAAGAGACGGTTTCACCGGTCCGTTTCGATGGGAACGAACTTAGAGCCTCTATTGATGCACTGCGTAAGCAACGTAATGCTGTGATCCTGGCTCATTATTACCAGGATCCAGAAATTCAGGACATTGCTGATTTTATTGGCGATTCCCTAGACCTTTCCCGAAAAGCTGCAAACACAGAAGCTGATGTGATTGTTTTTTGCGGGGTCCACTTCATGGCGGAAACAGCAAAAATCCTCAGTCCTGAGAAAACAGTTCTGATTCCAGACATCGATGCAGGTTGCACACTGGCAGATGATTGCCCTGCAGAAGAATTCGCAGCATTTCGGGACCAACATCCTGATCATTTTGTGGTGAGCTATATCAACTGCACAGCAGCAGTGAAAGCACAGAGCGATCTGATCTGCACCAGTAGCAATGCCGTCGATCTGGTGAATCAATTGCCATCGGATCGACCAATCTTATTTGCACCCGACAGAAACCTCGGGCGATGGGTACAAAGACAAAGTGGTCGTGAGCTCACCTTTTGGCCCGGGCGTTGCTTGGTTCATGAGACCTTCAGCGAAGAAGCACTGCTGAAGCTAAAGATTCTTCACCAAGATGCTGAAGTCATCGCCCATCCAGAATGCCAAGAGCACCTACTTGAATTAGCAGATTTCATCGGTTCTACTAGCAAACTTCTTGAACACAGTGAAACCAGCGATGCCAATTCATTCATCGTATTAACTGAACCTGGAATCCTGCATCAGATGATTCAGAGAATGCCAAACAAAACATTTTACGAAGTACCGGGCATCGATGGCTGCAGTTGCAATGCCTGTCCTTACATGCGCCTCAACACACTTGAGAAGTTATTGCAGTGTCTTATCGATTTAGAGCCAGCCATTGAAATGGAAGAAAGCATCAGATTACGAGCCCTAAAACCAATGCAAAAAATGTTAGCAATGAGCAATTAATTACCCAACATTTCGAGCAACCAATCATTCGTCAATAGACATCTAGTCCTGCGATTGAGCGATCTATAGCAACACACTAGTGCTCCCAGTTCAATCACCTAGAATGGATCACTTGTTTTGACAATCCTCCATTAAACCCACTAGGGATAGGATAAGATAGTCTTCTCAGATAAGCCATTTAATGGCTGTTCAAGATTCAAAGCCAACCCTATTCCTCGTTGTTCTTGGTGGCCGTACCAATCAGAGCAACGTTGAACTTCACGATGTTCGCTGGGTTGCTGGCTATAAAATTGAAGACACGATTGATCAGCTTCGCCAACAGTGGTTTGGCGCTAAGCGTGGCCTCCATATCGACAGCTATCTTGCTGTTCGCTTTATTGACGGCTTCTGCATCAAACTGGTTAAAGAAGATAGCGAGTCAGAACTAAAGCCAGCCATAAGCAACCAGCCTTCAAAAAAGAAAGAGAAAGAGCGTTTATGGTTCGTCAATCTTGGAGGGTATGAACCAACACAAATGGCAGAGATTCATCAGTTTGGCTTGGTTGTTGCTAACTCTGCACAAGCAGCCAAGAACTCAGCCAAACATCGCTGGTTAAAGCACACTCAACAACAGCACAAGGATGATCTGGCAGAAGTCAACAAAATAGACCCAGTGGATGACTGCCTACCAATCGAAGGCATCAGCGGCTGGAGAGTTGAACTGGAAGCTGATCCCCATCACCGCAATCAAGACATCGTTCCAGACTGGTACGGCTATTGGAGAATCGACAAGAAATTAGCGACGAGATAAATGGTCGAGAACAAAATAATCCATGATCTACATAGAAAATCAAAAAGGATCACAGGATTATGCAACCCAAACCGATCAAATACATAAAGCAGCTGAAAAACTATTGCCCACAGAAGCCATCCATCGATCAGGGAGATCAGACAGGAAGCCAAGATTAATCATTAGACAATCATCACAACAATGAAAACTCATGCACTGATGAGCTGAGCAAACTATTAAATCATTAACTAGAGTGAAAACTTAACCGCCTTATCATTAAGAGCGGAAGGGAGGTTAGTGCTATTGGGATCATACAACCTTCCAGTATCTAGATTCCTCAGGACCTTTATCAAGGTGGATTCTGCAGCTTTATATTGAACATCTTTCAGTGTGCCAATATCTTCAATGGTAAATGTCTTTATTTCTTTTTCAGACATTTCCGACTCTACGTCAGGCTTGATCCCATTTTCATGAATATCAGTTCCATTTGGAGTGAGATATTTTGCGAT
>CATBLW010000125.1 GCA_949486985.1 Prochlorococcus marinus str. MIT 9215 | reverse complement strand
GAGTGATGCAAAATGCTTCGATGGCGCATCCTCGTCTTCACCCCCGAACGATTGAAGCCGTCAAGGAGCGGGCCGACATCGTTGATGTGGTTGGTGAGCACGTTGTGCTCAAGAAGAAAGGGCGTGAGTTCGTCGGCATTTGTCCCTTTCATGACGACAGCAAACCGTCGATGACGGTTTCACCGGCCAAGCAGTTCTATTACTGCTTCTCCTGTGGAGCCGGCGGTAATTCCATCAAGTTCCTGATGGAATTTCAGCGCCAGAGTTTTGGTGATGTGGTGCTGGACCTGGCCAGAAGGTACCAGCTGCCCATCGAGACGATGGATGGCCCACAGGAAGACAGGTTGCGTCAGCAGCTTTCTCGGCGAGACAAGCTGCATCAGGCCCTTGCTCTTGCCAGTGGCTGGTTTCGCAGTTGCTTGCGTTCTCCTCAAGGAGCTGATGCTCTTGCCTATTTAAAGGACAAGCGTGGGCTTAGTGAAGCGACTCTTGATGCCTTTGATCTTGGCTATGCGCCTGATCAGTGGGATGGGTTGCTCAATCACCTGCAGCAGGTGGAGGGGTTGGCCCCAGAACTCCTGGAGGCTGCCGGCCTGGTTGTACCCCGTAAGGGTGGGAGTGGTTTTTACGATCGCTTTAGGCATCGGGTCATTGTTCCGATCCGCGATCGACAGGGGCGGGTTATTGGATTTGGTGGGCGCAGTCTCGATGGCACTGAACCGAAATATCTCAATTCACCGGAAACCGAAGTTTTCGAAAAGGGTAAACATCTCTTTGGCCTTGATAAGGCCGCTAGTGCGATCCGAAAAGCTGACAGAGCAGTTGTTGTTGAAGGTTATTTCGATGTCATTGCCTTGCACTCCGCAGGGATCACCAATGCCGTGGCTTCCCTTGGCACGGCTCTGAGCAGCCAGCAGATCACTCAGCTCTGTCGCTGCAGTGAAAGCAAGCGGATCGTGCTCAATTTTGATGCCGATAACGCTGGCGTCAGGGCTGCAAATAGAGCGATCGGCGAGGTTGAGCAGTTGGCTTTGCAAGGCCAGCTTGAACTGCGTGTCTTGCATCTGCCATCAGGAAAGGACCCTGATGAATTTCTTGTTGAACATGGTTCTGGCGACTATCGGGCGTTGCTTGATCAGTCGCCGCTTTGGCTCGACTGGCAGATCGAGCAGGTTCTCGATGGACGTGACCTGAGTCGGGCTGACCAGTTTCAACAAGCTGTCAGTGGTGTGGTGGCTTTGCTCGGCAAGTTGCCTCAGTCGGCTGTGCGCACGCACTACCTGCAGCAGGTTGCTGAACGACTGAGTGGTGGGCAGGGACGACTGGCACTGCAGCTCGAGGAGGACCTCCGTCAGCAGGTGAAGGGACATCGCTGGCACGGGCGTTCTAGTCGACATGAACAACCTGGAGAGGCCAGTCAGCGAGAGCGCAGTGAGGCCGAGATCTTGCGGCTCTATATCCACTGCCCTAGCTATAGAGCCGCGATTCGCTGCGAGTTGCGCCATCGGGAGTTAGAGGATTTTGCGCTTCAGCATCATCGTTTGCTTTGGGCGGCGATTACTGATTTGGAGGAAACGAATCTGGGAGCAGGTCGTCTTGAAGCCGTGAGTCGAGGTCAAGATCCTGGCGATGACCTTGCAGACATTGAATTGCCTCGGCTCCTTACAGATCAGTTGCTTCTGGAAAACAGTGAATTAATAACTCGCCTGACGCCTCTGTTGGAACCTGGTGAGGTGCAATTGGCGAGTCTTGCTGAACCGATGCTTCAGTTACGAGGTAGTGCAGCGGCTTTAGAACGGCAGAAAAGTCTCAAACGTTGCCGCCATCTGATTGAGGCCTGGGGAGGACAACGGCTTGAAACGCTTGAGCGTTGCATTGCCGTCTTAATTGAAGAAGAGCGCCAACAGCCTGCTGAATCGATGGATATGGAAACGCGTATTGACATGATGTTTGAAGAGTTGAATGGCGATGCATTGCGTTTTCAGGAGCTCTATTACAGCGAACGTAAGCACATTGTTTATTTGGATAAGCAGCGCTGTAGTGGATTTACTGCTGAGGGCGAAATATCTGCATAGCTAGAGACCCAGCCTTGCTCTTAATCCTCTAAGTGGTAATTGTCTGAAGCTTTGCTCTTAGCGCGTCTGCACGTCACGCATTGATATTTCCTGCCCGATAGCAATTGAAATCCAAAAGATACAACTGCTTGATCGATTCGTTGTTGATGAGCCTCTGTGATCTAGTGGTGTTTTGATTCTTCTCTATTTCCTTAGATTGCTTTTGCTTAGGCGTCTCTAGACTTTTCCTGGCTAATCCGCCTTGGTATGGATTTTTACGAAGCGATTTGGTTCGGTGAGGGGATTGGCGATGGTGCTGACCTTGAGGAAGCCCTGCATGCTTATATCGCCGTCAAGCCAGATGATGGCAATTGGATCGAGGCTTGTGCTGCTAAAGATGCCAATCCTCATGTTCAACGCTTTGCTTCTTTTGATGCCTATTTGGATAATGCCGACGCCTTGGAGTCGATTGATGTTTCTGCAGAGATGATTGCATCAGCTCTCGAACAGCACGTACTTTGACTTTTTAAATCATTTATATGGCTGGATCTGATCCTGGTTTGAACTTCTCAGGTTGCCAACCTGTTAATCATCTTTGGCCTCAATTGGTTGAAAGGCTGGGTACTGACAAAGCCCAGCGTGCCGTCTGTCAGGCTTTGGACTTGCAGGGCATGCATGGTGATGACAGCACCCTGCCAGTGTTGCTTGTTGCGACTTGTGGCTTGGCTCTTGTTAGTACAGATTTGCTGCGTCATCAAAGCGGCCTTGCCTGCCATGGCAGTCGCATGGTGTTGTTGTTGAGTGTTCGCGATGAGGAGGTGCAGCTTCTTCAGCAGGCTTAAAGCTTTGACCAACAGGTGAATGATAATCAATCACTAGCTTTTTGGTCGCTTTGTCTAGTTCGTTTTATTTTAGATAGCTTCAATGTCAGAAAGTCATCTTTGCCGACTTTGCAGTAAGCCTGTTCCCGTATCACAAGCTTTTGCCAGAAGTATTCAACGAACGGGAGGACCATCGATAGCTTGTTCTTCCTGTTGGAGTTCTAAAAAATCCGAGTTATTTTCTGCTCAAGCAGTTGTTGAAGAACCGGCATTCGTTTTTAACGCAATCAGTATTGTAGTTGTTTTGATTCTTGCTTTTATCGCCACATCTACTTTCTCCGCGTGGCATATTCTTGAACGTCTGGAGACATGGACAGAACCAGGACTGCCAAGTTCCGTCGATCGCTAGATGCCGCAGCTGTTTGTGCTTCAGTGCATAAACTTTGATTTGCAAGTATACGAACTTGCTTGTGTATAAGCGCTTGTGCGTGCGCCCTAGAGTTGGATCCATGGCTACTGATTCAAGGCTGCTGCTGCAAGATTTTTCGTTGATTTAGGCCCACACGATGGGCACATGATTGAGACGTGTTGTTGTCGCCTGGCTGAGCCTCTCTCGGCGCATGCTCCAGCTTGATTGCATGCCGCAGGCGGCCCAGCGCACAGTGCCATTGCCGTAACGCTGATTGATTCTGTCGATCGTCGTCATCAGTCGTTCGCGGCGCTGCTGATCATTGCTGTTGGTGTTGACGAGTAGGTGTTGTTGGAGATGGGCTGTGCCTTGCAGATGTTGCATCAACACACCGGCTTTGCTGAGAGGCCGATGTGCACGGAAAATCTTGTCTACTAATGGCAAAGCTGCGGCCAGTAGGGCGCCGGTGTCGTTGCTGGGTAGATCCAGTTGGATGGTTGCAGCTTGGCTATAGAAGGAAGCTGAAAAGGGGCTGGTGCGTGTGAACACAGTGAGCGCCCCGGCCAATTGCTGTTGACGCCGAAGCTTTTCGCTGGCACGCACCACATACGTTGCGATGGCCTGGCGTAGTTCGTTCAGGTTGCTAACTGGACGGCTGAAACTGCGGCTTACACAGGTTTCCTGTTTTGGCGTTGGGGCCAGGCTTAGGGGCAGGCACGTAAGCCCACGCAGTTCATATTGCAGACGTTGTCCAACCACGCCGTGCTTGGCGCGCAGCACGCTGCTGGGCATGTCGCGTAGTTGGCGAGCCGTGTTGATGCCGCGCAGCCGGCACCAGCGCGATAGTTTGCGGCCGACGCCCCAGACGTTTTCGATAGCGATGCTGTCGAGCCATGCGTCCGGGTCGTTTGTTGTCAGCAGGTCGAACACACCGGCATGGGCCGGAATGGCCTTGGCTAGGTGATTGGCGAGTTTTGCCTGGCTTTTGTTGGCACCGAGGCCAATGGCAATCGCTAGGCCGAGGTTGCGACGTATCAATGCCCGTAGTTGGCGGGCCCATGGTCGTAGATCGTCTCCGGCGGGCCGGCTCAGGCGGGCAAAGGCCTCATCAATGGAATAGATCTCCAGTTCTTCGCAATGGGCTTCCAGCAGACTCATCAGTCGCTGACTCATGTCGCCGTAGAGGGCGTAATTAGAACTGCGCACCAGAACGCCCTTTTGCTGCAGTTGCTGGCGAGCTTTGAAATAGGGCGTACCCATGGCGATGCCCAGTGCACGAGCCTCGGCGCTACGGGCCACGATGCAGCCATCGTTGTTAGAGAGAACCACCAATGGCTTTCCGGTGAGGGAAGGGTCGAGGCTCTGCTCACATGCGGCGTAGAAATTGTTGGCATCGATTAGTACCGTTGCGTGCGGCATGG
>CATBLW010000124.1 GCA_949486985.1 Prochlorococcus marinus str. MIT 9215 | reverse complement strand
GCCGCTCAGCAGATCGCGCATGTCCTGGTCGTCTTCGATCAGCAGGATGCAAGGCTTCATTTAGATCTGGACCAAGGACGGATGGAACATGATCGAGTTACGTTCGCGTCAGTTTCGTTCGATTCTCTCAAGGTTTGCTTCTAACTGCAGTGTTGGGGTTAGGTGCTTGAACTTTGGAGCTGAAGGCTAAAAGCTAATTGCTGACAAGCTTTTGGTCATGTGGGACGACATGACAATGCCTGCCTCTCTTTAGAAAGTCTTCCGTATTCTCCCATGCAGTGTTGCGGATTGCTTTTTTCTTGCCATCAAAAAGCCACAGCTAGAGGCTGTGGCTTGGATGAAACTCCCCGGGCGGGATTCGAACCTGCGACCAATCGATTAACAGTCGACCGCTCTACCGCTGAGCTACCGAGGATTGAGACTGAAAGAACTTACCCCTCATCCCCGTCGCCCTGCAAGGGGGGGGAGGTTTTCTCTTAGTTGATGGCTGGCTTGCCAGCCTCCTATTCGACCGTTTTTCATCATTGCGGCGCCATCAGCATGCTCGAGTTCTTCCAGGCGATGGGTGACCCAAAGCGCTGTGAGTGGCGCGTTAGAGCGATGACAAAGCTGTTGCACCGTCGCGAGAATCGTCTGTTGACTCGCTGGGTCAAGCAAGGCTGTTGGTTCATCAAGTAGCAGAAGCGTGGCTTCGCTCGCTAGGGCGCCTGCGATCGCAAGGCGTTGTTTTTGTCCGCCGCTGAGAGTGTGAATTGGTCGTGATTCCATGCCTGCAAGCCCCACTTGCTCCAGGGAATTGCGAACGCGCTGGTGGCGTTGTGCGTCTGTGAGTTCCCTGGGCAGGCTTAACAGCAGGTCACTTCCACAGGTCGGCATCAGTAGCTGATGGTCGGGATTCTGAAAAACAAGGGCAGGCTTGAGGTCGTTGTGGATGCTTCCCTGCTGCGGCTCCAGTAGGCCACTGATCAGTCGAAAAAGGGTGCTTTTGCCACTGCCATTGCTACCAACCAACATCCATAGCCCTGGCCCTGGAGTCGAGAAGCTGCATTGATCCAAGGCTTTTGTGCCCGATGGCCAGGAAAAACTCACGCGCTCGAAATGCAGTCCAGCGCCGGCTATGCAGTTTTGGTTTTTATCTTTTATTGCTGTCTTTTCATCTGCGCGCATTCTGAGTTATGCCTCAAATGAGAAGCCAGGGCGCTTGCTGCCACCACTGGCTGCAGTTTTCTCATACAACTGGACGGCCAAGAGTTCACTCACCAAAACAGTGACCTTTTTCTCGTCGACTTTTTCGCAACTCAGTTCCAGCAGGCGTGGTTGACCTTGCTCAAGGCAGTGCCGCACTTGCTGATAAAGAGCTTCGGCATCCTTCAGCTCTTTGCGTTGAACGGATACCGGCAAGGGGCTCAACTTCAGCGCTAACTCAATGACGTACACGTGCAGCAGGTGATGGAAGGTTGCATTCTTGCGAATCAACCACCTGTTTTGGTTTAAATCATTCTCATTGCTTGTTATTGGTAGGCCGTTCGAATCGCTCTAAGACGCAGGGCCAGTTCTTGCGCCTACAGCTAGCTGGTTGTGTTTCATCCCAAAGCTGCTGTTGTCAATCATTTGTGGAGCTTCAGCAATGATCGCTTTGAAGATGTTCAGGAGAGGTCGGCTCCGTTAGCCTTCGATGGTTCCGAGCGCAGTTTTGTGGAGGTCTTTTCGATCTTCTGATCTGAATCGGCTTCCGAAAGCATGGCCAGCGTTCATTATTTCCTTTCCAGGAGGAGGTGCCCGTGATTTCCAGTTATT
>CATBLW010000123.1 GCA_949486985.1 Prochlorococcus marinus str. MIT 9215 | reverse complement strand
TCGTTCGGGAATACATTTCGACCAATTTGAAAATTACGTACTGATTGGTTCTGATCCGCTACATCAACAACAACTGCTGCATCGACTAAACAAAAGGGCTTTGCCTGTTATTTCTCAGAGATCCAAGCTTGAGCTCCATTGCATTTCACAGTTATTGAGCCGGCCTGCTGTGATTTGGAACCCTGATGGTCTAGCCGCAATTAGCCGATCACTTGCACCATTTGTGCAGTTTTCTCGTTGGGGATGCCTTTCTGTTCAGTTGCACCGCAATGAGTTGACATGGCAAGGAGTTATTGGTTCTAGGCCACTCAGTTCGTCTCCCTCGTACCTATTGCCTATACCTAATAACCAGCATTCGAGATCAAGCTCTTCTTTTAAATCTGCTGATGATAAAGATCGTCTGCTTCGTTTAAAAGTTTCAGAGAGTGACTACTTGTTTGGCAGCTTGTTAAGCAAAAGCATGGTTAAAGAGCCACTTGAAACGAAGTTTGGCGTAAGTCTTTTATCCAGGAAGAGGCTTGCTGAAGCGCCTGTATCGATCAGTCTGTTTGCAAAACCGAAAGGAAGGTATAAAGCCAATATTCAGATGCAGTTCATCCTTCCAGGCGAAAATTCGAGATGGCAATCAGTACTTCAATCGATTAGTAGACATTTAAAGCAACAAGGATTTCAGCAGCTATCCCCGTCTTTGGCAGCTCTAAATGATCCTGTTGCTGGCAATGATGCTGTATCGCTATGGAAAGAGAATCATGCCAACAGCAACGCTATAGCGGGTGGCTGGCGTCTTCAGAAACTGAGTGAGAAGCAATCTCAACTGGATTTGGCCATGGGCGCTGCTCCTCTCTCTGATCCGTCAGCCAATAAAAATATTGAATTGGCTACTGATGAGGTGATGGACTTGTGGGCTAATCCAGCAGGATTGAGCCGCTTGGGATTGATAAATGGACGCTGGCCCAATGCGGTTAAAAGGGCCAGATCCTTAAACATCAGGCTTCGATCATTAAAAGGTGATCATTCCCGACGGCACCGATGGTGGTGGATGTCTGGTCAGTTGAAATTGGATTCAGACATCAGACCCAGACCCTGAACCGCTAGGCCCTGAATCGCCAGACCCTGAATTGCCAGACCCTGAATTGGATGTTGATTGAGCTTCTAATTCCTGAGAATTCTCCTGTGGCGTTTCTAGTGAAGCGCTTTCAGATTTCTGTCTTTCGAGTTTGCGTCTCTCGGAGGCCAGAGTCTCCTCCATCATTTCAACGGCCTGGGCCATCTTCTCAAGATTGCTGTTGTAGAGATTGAGGTCCTTTTCGACTCTCGCTTTGGAGAAGCCAATGGCATCACACAACTCATGAGCCTTTTTGCTGAGTTGCTGGGGGTCAGAAGCTTCTTCTCCCTTTGCCGCAGAAAGAACGCTGAGTAAGCCAACAGCCATCAGGCGTGAATAGTGAAATGTTTCGCTGCCGATTCGATTCAAACCCTGAGCAAGCGCTTCAGGTGCTCCTC
This sequence comes from Prochlorococcus marinus str. MIT 9215, assembly GCA_949486985.1. GTDB lineage: Bacteria > Cyanobacteriota > Cyanobacteriia > PCC-6307 > Cyanobiaceae > MIT-9215. The sequence continues at coordinate 9,134 of CATBLW010000123.1, read as the reverse complement.
TGCCTTCGTTCTTCAACCAGCCCTCGACCTGTTCTACGTTGTGGCCACTGACAGTCTCAAGTGTTTTTGTGGCTTGATCACGCAGGGCATTCGGGTCGAATTCGCTGCTATGGCATAGGGCCTCAAAGAGTGGCTTTAAATGCTCCTGTGGCTGGTAGCCAAGGGTGAAAGCGTCAAAAACCTGGGCCAGGCCAACAGCAAAGAGTGCGTCAGCTTTGAACTGCTTTTGATGGCTGAGAAGATTTAATTCGACCAGCAACTCATCAGCCGTTCGCCTATACAGCGGCGGAATGACGTAAGGGAAGGCGTGGTGAAACGCACGTTTGCTATCGGCAATGGTCTGTTGGTCACTCAAGTGCCTGATCAGTACTTATTGATCATTGACCTTAGCGTCGTTGAAGCCGCCGTTAGGATCGTGGAAACCGAGCAGAGCGAAGCAGCATGATCCCGATCGTGATTGAAGAGTCGGGCCGAGGAGAAAGGGCCTTTGATATTTATTCCCGCCTGCTTCGAGAAAGGATCATTTTTCTTGGTGAACCGGTTACCAGTGATTCAGCAAACAGAATTGTTGCTCAGATGCTTTTCTTAGAGGCAGAAGATCCTGAAAAGGATGTCTTTCTCTATATCAACTCCCCTGGAGGATCTGTCTATGATGGCCTTGGTATCTTCGATACCATGCAACATATAAAGCCTGATGTTCAAACTGTTTGTGTAGGTCTTGCGGCAAGTATGGGAGCTTTTTTGCTCTGTGCAGGAGCTAAAGGTAAGCGCAGTAGTTTGCAGCATTCAAGAATTATGATTCACCAGCCATTAGGCGGTGCAAGAGGTCAAGCAAGTGATATTCGTATTCAGGCAGACGAGATTTTATTCCTTAAGGATCGATTGAATCAGGAACTTTCAGGCCGCACTGGTCAGCCAATTGAAAGGATTCAGGAGGATACCGATAGAGACTTTTTCATGTCGCCTACGGAAGCTTTGGCCTATGGTTTGATCGATTCTGTGATTGATAAGCGATCACCTGTACACCCTGTTGCCTGAATAGGGCTTAATTGTGTCCCTGTGAGCAGACACAAGCGCTTGCTAAGTAAATTGAACGTATTCGCTGAGTATTTGCTAACTATAAATTGATCGCAATCAGTGGCATTTTAATGACTAGTTGCGATCAAAATTCCAATCGATCACTGTTTTTTATTTTTAGCTTGCTCTTTCACCGCTTTAGCTATTGAGTATCGGAGCTGTTCTCTCTTTGTCAGGGATAGATGTGAACTCAGCGACGATTGAACGCAACTCATCTCCATCCATTGTTTCTTTCTCTATGAGTAGTTCAACGAGTCGATCCATGACTTCTCGATTCTGCTTGACGATGTCGATTGTTTCGTCGTAGCAACGCTTGACCATCTTTCTTACTTGCTCATCAATCTGACGAGAAATAGTGTCTGAAATATCGCTTCTTGTCATTAAGTCTCTGCCTAGGAAAACTTCCTGGCTACCTCCTTCTAAAGACATTGGTCCTAAGTCGCTCATGCCAAATCTTGTCACCATTTGACGCGCCATTGAAGCAACCTGTTGGATGTCACTGCCTGCACCTGTGGTGACTTCTGCATGACCAAAGACAACGTCTTCGGCGGCTCTTCCACCCAATGCACCCATGATTCGTGCTTTTAATTGTGCACGGCTGACAAGTGTTTGTTCTTCATCTGGAGAGAACCATGTCAAGCCTTGAGCTTGTCCTCTTGGGATCAGTGTGACTTTCTGGACCGGATCATGAGCTTTCACAAGTGTGCCTATTAATGCATGACCCACTTCGTGGTAGGCGATCAATCGTTTGCTGCGACCATCGGTAAGGGGTTGCCCTTCCATTCCAGCAATGATCCTGTCAACAGCATCATCGATCTCGGAGAGTCCAATGGATTCTTTTCGACGCCTTGCAGTAAGGATTGCTGCTTCATTAAGGAGATTGGCAAGATCAGCGCCTGTGAACCCAGGAGTTCGTCTGGCGATGCTTTCAAGTGAAAGCTCCCCGTCAATCTTTTTGTTACGTGAGTGAACTTCAAGAATTGAAAGTCTGCCTTTGATATCAGGTGGATCAACGGATACTTGTCTGTCAAATCTGCCTGGCCTTAATAGAGCTGAATCAAGAACATCTGCACGGTTTGTCGCCGCAATGATAATGATTCCGCTATTTCCTTCAAAGCCATCCATTTCTGTGAGCAGCTGGTTCAGAGTTTGCTCACGCTCGTCATTGCCGCCGCCGATGCCAGCGCCGCGTTGGCGGCCAACAGCATCAATTTCATCAATGAAAATTATGCATGGGGTGTTTTCTTTGGCTCGTTTGAAAAGATCTCTCACCCTGCTGGCTCCAACGCCAACAAACATCTCGACAAATTCAGAACCTGATAAGGAGAAGAATGGAACTTCTGCTTCTCCCGCAATGGCTTTGGCTAAAAGGGTTTTGCCTGTTCCCGGAGGGCCAACAAGAAGCACACCTTTTGGTATTTGAGCGCCTACTGAGGTGAAGCGTTCAGGTTGCTTGAGGAAGGTGACAACTTCTTGAAGATCTTGCTTGGCTTCTGTAACACCAGCGACGTCATCGAATTTGACGCCAGTCTCTGCTTCCATCGCAAAACGTGCTTTTGTTTTGCCGAATTGCATGGCTTGCCCAGGCCCTCCAGACATTGAGCTGGAGCGACGAGCCAACAGGATGAGGCCGCCAATTAAAAGAAGAGGGAATAGGAGATTGCCTAACAGTCCAAGTGCTGGAGGAGAGGTGCGAGGTTGATGGACGTCAAAACTGATCCCCTCGTTCTTGAGCGTATTAATCAATTCTGGCGCTAATCCGGGCAGCTCGACCCGTAGGCGTTCAACGCGATTATCAAGTTCTGGATCGACGGCTTCAACGACTGCATTGCGTCCACCGTCGTAGATATCAACAGCTGTAACCCTGCCCGCCTTGACATAGTCAAGAAAGCGGCCATAGCTCATGCGCGAAACAGCAGCATTGCGAGGAGCCACGGTGGACTCATTGATTCCGCCACTACCAAGAAATTGCCAGCCAAGTAGTAGGGCCAGGCCTAAGGGAAGTAACCAGAGAGCAATGAAACGCCAACGCTGATTCATGGACTGTTGGAAGGTTCACTGACTGTAATGGTGCTGATGTTCCAATCGTTGCTCCAGCAGTAGACCCTTCTGAGTGTCCCTACATGCAATCGCCATGGATATCACTGTGCTTTTGAGGCGGAATCAAAATCAAACAATGGATGTTCCCAGTTCGATCAAAGGCTTCTTAGGGCCACGATTGGATCAAGTCGGGCCGCTCGTCTTGCAGGCAGGACACCAAAAAAGAGGCCGATGGAACCGGAAAGGGACACTGTGACCAAAACTGTTGAAGCCCCAATCGCTGCTGGTAGTGGGGTGATAGCGGCGACAGCAGCGACAGCGCCAATCCCTACGGCTGTTCCAACGACACCTCCCAAACTTGCTAGCACAAGTGATTCCAACAGGAATTGGGTCAAAACATCAGAACTGCGTGCTCCAAGGGCTTTACGGAGACCGATTTCCTCAGTTCGCTCACTTACCGAAACCAGCATGATGTTCATGATCCCAATACCACCAACCAGAAGCGATATACCTCCGATGGCGGCCAACATCAGTGTCAGTCCTCCGGTGATGGTGCTCACAATTGAGAGGGCATCTTTTTGAGATCTGACCGCAAAATCATCGTCGCGAAGAATGCTGTGTCGCTGACGTAAAAGATTGGTGATTTGAAACCTTGCTGGGCCTGTGCTGTCTTCATCAAGAGCTTCAACACTGATAAAGCTAAGACTGACTCCGTAAGTGGGATCACGACCTGTAAGTTTGCTGACCATTGTCGTCAGTGGGATGTAGGCGTTTTCGTCCTGGTTGCTGCCAAAAACTGCTCCTTTCGGTGCCATCACGCCGATCACCTGGAAGTGCTGGTTTTTGATCCTTAGAGACTGACCAACGGCCTGGCTTGTGGGAAAAAACTTGTCGCGCAAGTCTGGTCCAATCACGACAACGCTTCTGGCGGCACGAAGGTCCTGATCACTAATGAACCGCCCACGGGCGACTTCGAAGCTCCTAACAGGCAAGAAAGCTGGTGTGACCCCAGTGATTGAACTTGTCGAACTTCTTGCACCTGCCTGAATGACTTCACTTGAGGTGATTTGAGCTGCAACCCGCTTCACGCTGGGGACTTGTTCAGCAATGGCTTCGGCATCCTCGATGACAAGTGTTCTGGGAAAGGCAACACCTCGTCGGCGGGTGTCGTTGTTACCAGGTACGACAAACAAAACATTCGCGCCAAGGTTGCTGAGTTGACCTTCCGCGAGATTTTGTGCTCCACGTCCAACGCCAACCAGAGTGATCACTGAAGCATTGCCAATAACAATGCCAAGCATGGTGAGCAAACTTCTCAGCCGATTGGCTTTGAGAGTGGTGAGCGCCATGCCCACCGTTTCAATGAGCGGTAGCTTTCTGGCCATGGGCCTTTAGAGCATCGTTTCGAGCTTTTGGTTCATGTTGACCTTGGTCCCACGATGGATAAAGCCGTCAGTTAGTTGCATGGTGACCAATTCTCCCTGAAGCAAATCTCTGGTGGCATGCTCGACACCAGTGATGCAAGGCACTTCAAGGCGCTTTGAAAGCTCAGTGGCATGGCAATCAGGCCCAGAGCGTTCCGTGATAACCCCGGCTGCACGACCGATGGCCTCAAGATCATCGTCGCAAGTGTCGCTGATGACGAGAATCTCACCGGCTTCTAAGCGTGTGGAGTCGCCTGGGCATTGAGCAAGCCTCACCTTCCCACTGACGCTGCCAGTGCCGCTTCCCTGGCCACGTCCGAGCACTGCACTCACGATGACGACCTTCACCAGGTCTGTGGACCCACTAACACCCGTGAGGGTTCCAGCCGTTTGAACAGCAAGATCTCCCTCTTTGAGTAGGCCCATCTCTTGGGCAACGCCCATGGCCAAGCTGAAAGTGCCTGTCGTGCTTTTTTGTGTGGGGATTAACAGTGGCGTCACACCCCAAACAAGTTGAAGCCTTCTTGCAACTTCTAACTCACTTGTGATCGCAAGAATGGGCGTCGCTGGCCTGAATTTGCTGACGTTATGGGCTGTTGCTCCACTTTTGGTGAGTGGAAGGATGGCGGCTGCGGTGAGTTGTCTTGCAATGCTGCTGACTGCAGAACTGATGGCATTGGGGATGGTGCTAGCCAGATAACTATCGATAGGACGCTGCGGATAATCGCGCTCTATCCGTCTGGCGATGGTTGCCATGGTTTGCACGGCTTCAACGGGGAAGTCCCCAACAGCAGTTTCATTGGACAGCATCACCGCATCAGTCCCGTCGAGGATCGCATTGGCGACATCACTGACTTCGGCTCTGGTTGGCCTGGGACTCGATGCCATGGAGTCGAGCATCTGGGTGGCGGTGATGATCGGAATCCCAAGGCTGTTGGCCTTTTTGATCAAATCTTTCTGCAGGAGGGGAACTTCTTCAGCGGGCATCTCGACACCGAGATCACCTCTTGCCACCATCACGCCATCACAGAGAGGCAGGATTGAGTCGATTTGATCAATCGCCTCAAATTTCTCGATTTTTGCTACGACTGGAGTGCTGTGACCATGCTGACGAATCAGGTCACGGATCTCCTGCATATCAGATGGGTTGCGCACGAAACTGAGTGCAACCCAGTCGACTTTTTGTTCGAGGCCAAAGGCCAGATCCTTGCGATCTTTATCCGTAAGAGCTCGAACTGAGAGTTGTACATCAGGGAAATTGACCCCTTTATTGTTCGAAAGCACCCCCCCGACAGTGACAACGCAATGAAGGGTGTGGTCGACACTGTCGACTCGCTCAACCTTCATCTCCACCCGACCATCATCGAGAAGGATTCTTCTGCCTGCTGTCACTTCGTCAGCAAGTTTCTCGTAGGTGACAGTTGCCACGTTCTGATTACAGGCAACCTGCTTGGAGGTGAGCGCAAAATGATCACCATTGGCCAGGGTGATCGGGCCGTCTTCAAAACGGCCAAGGCGAATCTTTGGTCCCTGAAGATCTTGAAGGATGCCGATATGTTGGTCTATTTCCTCAGAGACTTTTCTGATCGTGGCGATGCGCTTGGCGTGTTCGGAGTGGTCGCCATGGGAGAAATTCAGTCTGAAGGTGGTCGCACCTGCCTGAATCAGTTCTCTGATCCGCTCTGGGGTCTCCGTGGCCGGACCGATGGTGGCCACGATTTTGGTGCGTCGTGTCAGATCAATTTTGGCCATCAACGGGATCTGAAACATCGCGGAAACTACCATCCAGGCGGTATCAATCTTCGCTTAAGGGCGAATTTCAGGACTCGACATGGACTTCAATCAGTATCAGCAGGGTGCTCGGAGCACTGCTCGTTATCCAGATGTCGGTCAAAATCCCATCTATCCAACCTTGGGACTAACTGGTGAAGCCGGTGAAGTTGCTGACAAGGTCAAGAAAGTTCTTCGGGATCGAGACGGGGTTTTTGATCTTGAGAGACGTGAGGCCATCAAGCTTGAACTGGGCGATGTGCTCTGGTACGTCGCCCAACTGTCGAGTGAACTCGGCTTTGAGCTCAATGAGGTGGCAGAAGCGAATTTAAACAAACTGGCAAGTCGTGCCAAGCGAGGGCAAATTAAAGGCAGCGGAGATGAGCGATGAGTGTTCTGAGAAGGTCGTTTCAGATCGCGTTGATGATCCTTGTGCTTGTTTTCAGCATGGCTTGGCCGCAGGAAGCCCTCGCAGCAAGTCTCAAATTGAATCAAGTGGCAATACGTTCATGTGAAGCCTCTTCCCAAGGTTCTCAGAAAAGTTTGAACGAGCAGGTCGGTATTGGTTGTTATGAGATGACTGGTGAAGTGACGAATTCAGGACACCTCTCAATAAGGAATGGTGTGGTCTTTGCAGAGATTCTCGATCAGAGCGGCGAAATTGTTTTACAAAACCGAGAGCCTTTGGGATCGATAGGTGAAGTTAAACCTGGAACTCGATCGTTCTCCCTAAGGATTTCATTGCCCTTTGGAACCTCAGGATCACTTCATGCAAAGGGAGCCAAGGCAAAGTCGGCAAACTCTTTTGTTGGTGAAGGCAATAGAGAGAAAGATCAGAAGCTCCCCCTTGAACAGGCGATAGACCCTGGAGCTTTATGGGGAGCCAACGGAGAACTGCTGAACTTTGAAAATTAATTGCTAGCCGTAGCTGATTCCGGTATTTAATAATGCAATTGCAGAGCTACTAAGTACACCCTGGAAAAATTGAAGGGCAAATATTGCCAGGATTGCAGATAGATCTAAGCCGCCAATAGGAGGAATTAAACCTCTAAAAATATTGAGATATGGCTCAGTGATTGAGCTGACGCTGCTTAGAATTGGATTTGACCAATCAAGATTTGGAAACCAGCTCAGAAGGATACGAACGATCAGTAAGAACGAGTAGATCTCAAGCGTTTTGGAGAGTATCTCAAGTATTTGGGCCGTGGTTTCCATGGGATCAAGCACTCTTGTTTTGAATTCTATGCAGCCTTTGTAGGTTCGGCCGAACCAATATCAGGAAGTACTGAAAAGGTGCGGTGGAATTTTTCGGAGAGCGTTAGCCAGTAGGACCTGCCTTCGCTCTGACGTTTACGCTCGATAAAGTTTTGCGAAACTAATTCTTTAATGTGATCGTAGGCTCCAGAACCGCGAAGATCGACAAGATCGGATTGAAGAATTCGCTTTTTAAGCGCAACTGTTGCAAGGGTTCTCAGGGTGGCAATTGAGAGATCAACAGGCAGCATGTTTTGAACCAATTCGCCTAGACCTGGTCTTAATTGAAGGCCATAACGTCCGTTGATTTCTTGGATCTCAAGAGCAGTATCTCTTTGCGCATAGCCTGCAACTAGTGCAAGCAATGCTTGCTCAACATCAGCTTCGCTCTCTTTGGCTAACTCTGCTATTTCTTTCAGGGCGATTGGTCGGCCCTTCAAGTAAAGGATGGCCTCCAGGCGTGCTGGCAGAGAGATGTTGGGTGCGGTTACCTCATCCCTTGTTTTAAGAAGGGAAGCCTCAGCTTGTTCCGCTAACTCAGCTTGTTCAGCCAACCCGGCTTGCTCAGCCAACTCGGCTTGTTCCGCTAGCTCAGCTAGCTCAGCCAACTCAGCTTGTTCAGGTAACTCGACCTTTTCAGACAATTCCATAGGCCAACCTACCGCGATTAAACGGTCTGTGCACCTAGGAACAAGCGATAAGCCGGGTTGTTGTTCTCTTCCCAGCTTGGATAACCCAGTTCTTCAAGAAAACTTTGCCAGGCGGGTAGATCGCTGTCTTGTACCAGTACTCCCACCACAATCCTGCCCACATCAGCCCCATGATTTCGATAGTGAAAGATGCTGATGCTCCATTCCGGCTGCAGAGTGCTGACGAAGCTCATCAAGGCACCGGGGAGTTCCGGAAATTCAAAGCGATAGAGAAGTTCTCGGCAGCCTTCCTTACAAAGCCCTCGAGCGGATGCGGGTAGTCGGCCGCCAACCATGTGGCGAAGATGGACCTTCGCGAGTTCGTTGTTGCTCAGATCAAGGCAGACAAATCCAGATGATTCGAGATGTTCAATGAGTTCGACACGATCTTTTGGACCCTGAACTTGAACACCCATAAAGATTTCGGCTTTTTCACCCTCTGACATCCTGTAGCTGAATTCCGTCAAGTTTCGGCTTCCTAAGGCCTCGCAGAGCTTGCGGAGGCTGCCTGCTTGTTCTGGGATCTCAACAGCAAGCATGGCCTCGCGTTCTTCACCAAGTTCTGCCCGTTCTGCGACAAAGCGCAGTCGATCAAAATTCATGTTGGCGCCGCAAGCCACAGCAACCAAGTTTTGATTGCTCAGCTCACGTTGATTAACGTCTGCCTTGAGACCTGCAACAGCTAGGGCTCCTGCTGGTTCCAGTATTGATCGCGTGTCTTCGAAAACATCTTTGATTGCAGCGCAGATTTCATCAGTGCTGACACTGATCATGGCGTCAACATGTTTTTGAGCTAATGCAAAGGTGTTTTCTCCTACTTTGCGAACAGCCACACCATCTGCAAACAGTCCGACCTTGGCGAGTTCAACTCGTTTGCCTG